>NZ_JACHVA010000143.1 GCF_014230055.1 Puniceicoccus vermicola
GCACAAGTCGATGGTCGAGGCATCGAGCGCGTAAACCATCTCCTCGATGTCCAATCCGTTGGAATCTTCGACATACAATCGGCGGGCTTTGCGAATCAGTATTTGGCCGAGAGCTTCGTAGACGCGCCAATCCCGATTCTCGTTCGCGTAGGCGAGATTGGTCCGGACGATCTTCCCGCGAATACCCATCGCGTAGCAATGAGCGCAACCGTCCAGGCACGCTTCGATATCGCGCAGACTCTCCCTGAAGGTCATCTGGGCGAAGGCCATGGCGAGAAACTGGTCGCGAGCGGTCATACTTTTACTCGCCCTTGGCATCGGGTGCAGCAACATGCAGCGGTTGAACTGTTCGCGATGGATGAGATCGGTGATCTGGGTGAAAATCAGGCGTCCGGAGTTCATCCCTTATTGAGAATGAACTCGACCACGGTCGGCCAGCACGTTCAAATGCGTCACATGCCTTTTTATCCATTAAGCACTCGTTGTGAACAAGATACGAACTCTCGAATCGTCCTTAACTGGACACCAGTGATTCTAGGTAATTACTCCGGTGTTCATATATCCGACACAACGGCTTGGTAACCACAGAGTATAATTTGTTGTCAAAGATAATAAGAGTAGATTCTTTAACTGGATGCCCAAGAAAAAAACGGCTAAGAATTCTGTGGAGTTTCCAGAAGAGCTGGATTTTCAAATCCAGAGCAACGAGGTAGCCTACCTAAGCATCACTCAGAAAATACGTGATCTCATCTTATCCAGAAGACTATTACCGGGAACGCGCCTTCCTACATTGCCACATTTAGCCGAACACTGGGGAACCAACTACTATACGGTGCAGACGGCGCTGACACCACTGGTAAATGAAGGCTTACTAATTCGTCGACAGCGATCGGGTACATTTGTTGCTCAGGATACACCGCAGATGCGGTCGATCGGCTTTTACTTTGGCGCACATTTCTGGACCGTAAACTCCGCTTCCTTTTATCAGGGATTTTATCTAGCTGCTCGTGAGTTTTTTGAGGTTAAGGGCATTCAAGTTCACCTATTTATAGATACAAGAAAGCCCGAGCAGCAGACAGAGCCTTGGAAGCCCCTGATAGACGCAATCAAGGCGTGTAGTGTAAATGCCGTAATTGGGTCATTATTAAATCCAACTAACGTGAGTTGGTTGGTAAACCTTCGCGCCCCCAAGGTCCTAATGACAGGAGCAGTTGGAGCAGGACCATACCGCCTAGCCTTCGATAATCATTTCCTAGAAAAGAGTTTCCGGCGCTTGCATAAGCGCGGATGCAAACGTGTAGGTCTTATTTGTAGCTACGGCTTTCCTGAGTTTGATGAGGTTGAGCGTCTTGCTCGTAAATTTGAGTTGGCCATAAAACCTACTTGGGTAAAAAGATTCGAAGGCGGTTCCCACGACTTCGAAGAAGTCGGATACCTGGCATTTGATGCGATATGGAGCCAGTCGGAGCGGCCGGATGGAATCGTGATCCACCCTGATAGTATCGGCAAGGGCGTTATCATGTCGATTTTGAAGCATCAAGTGAAAATTCCAGAAGACGTAAACCTAGTCATGCATAGCAACGACAAGGTCTATTTCCACTGTCCACTTCCCATAGACTGGGCCGTTGTTAGCGTTGGAAGACTATTGGAGGAAAGCTGGGCTCATCTAAAGAAGCAACTCAAAGGGGAAGTCGTTGATGTAGTCGATGTGCCAATCAGCTTCACCCCCAGAACAATCAAATCCCCCCCAGTGACCCGAACAAGGCGTAATCTGAAGGCGACTTGACTCCCTAGCCTGAGTCACTGCCAGAGTAAACTGGGCGGACTCGAACAGTCTGAGTTAATTTGAAGCATATCTTCAATCCTCTGCCATACGATGAACTTGCAGCTTAACCAGCCGCTGGTTTCCACTGTCCATGACCACTGCTCGCCCCCCACTAGCAGCGATACGTCGAGGCTCACTCAGATGACCGATCATGGGATCCCCGGAGAAAACGCCTAATTTCGAGAGATTGCCATCGGGCAAAACTTCCAAGAGCACGATACGCTGATTCACCGGATCTGAAACCCATAAATTCTGACCATCTGAGGCAATATATATCCCCGCCCCAAAGCAATCCCCACCACTTCCAAGCCAGCGGTCACTTCGACTGGTCTCATAAAAAACATCTCCCTCACGCTTTAACCCGATCAACTCGTCACCATCGGCCGCAAACAGGGAACCATCCGATGTCACTGCCAAGCTCGTAATGGAGTGTGCTGCTATTTTTAACTGGAGTCGAAAAGGTCTCGGAGCTGAACGAAGCCCTCCAATATTATTAATGGGCAAAAGAGCCCCGAGTCCCTTCGCGTCCACGACAGCGACCGTTTCCTCACCGGACTGCTCCAGCAAAGCAGCCCCCGTTACATGGCTGGGAAGACTATATCTAGACACCCCGGCGTCGAAGCGTTCGCGATCAAAGTCTACCGGTCCTAAAAGAAGAATCGGCGCATTACGTCGATAACTCAAGCCTGACATCGCATCACTGGAATTGAAGACGAGTTGCCAACCATCAGCCTCCGTTGTGTATGTGGTATTACGTAGAGTGTGAGCTGGCCCGTCACTCCAATCCCAGTATCCAGTGTTCCACCAAACACGCCCTTGGCGGTCCACTCCCAACCCAGATTCCCGGTAAATGGCTCCGATTCGGCGTGTTGCTGTAAAGAAACGCTTCTGCGGATCCCAAAGCAACAAATGAATCACGCCGATATCACTTGTCACAGCGTATCGCGCACCGCCCAAATGAACAAGACCGCTGGGCATATCGACTTCACCGTCTTCATGCAAACGTCCGAGAAAAGCTCCAGACTTACCACCATAAACCACTCCCGGGTGTGGTGTCCCATCTGCCTGAAGGCGGTGAATGCTCATGTGCCAGGTATAACTGTAAACACTCCCGTTTACCCACTGCGTAAACCGCGTGGGCATACCTTCAATCATAGTCAGCCCCCCGTCAGGATCAACCCGCAGTTGGCCATCAACAAGAAGTCCACCATCCGGCAACAGTAAAATCGTATCCCCACGAACCACTTGACCATCATATTTTAAAGGAAGCGGTAGATAGTGCGTCACGTCACCGGTATGAGCATCCCAAACAAACAAATCCCGATCGTCTCCGATCAAAGCGAGTTTTCTGCCCACAGGCGAAAGGGATATAGCTTCAACCTTGATATCCAAAGCGATACGTTCAGGAGCGGCCCCAGATGCAGAAGCGATCGGCAACATCCAGAGCTGCTGATTCGCAAGAATGATCACGCGATCATCGACCACAGTGATCGATTTGGGGCCGGTTCCCATCTCTTTCGGCAGATGAAAAGTCGCCATCATACGCCCATCCTGAGCATAGCGATTAATCGTAAACGGCCCGGCGAAATTCCAAAGGAAGCCTTCCCCATCCAGTCCCAGTCCATACAAACTATTTTGGGGCCGATCTTCGCCCACGCCGAATCGAACCTGCGTTTGCCCGGAATGCCCCGAGTTACCCAAAATGCCGTGACTGCTGATGGTAACAGAAGGAAGAGCAAGTGCACTATGACAAGCGATCAGTACTGCTACGATTTGGCGGAGGGAAAACATAATTGCTATAAAATTTGAATCATTCTGATCGAAGCGTCCCCCACAGGCTGGGATTGATCTGAGTTTCGCCAGGCACGTCGTTGACTAAGCCCGTGGCAGTATTGGACCAGTAACTTCGAAGTACATTACTATGACCTTCGGGGTCTCCGTAAATGACACCAAAATCCGCCAAAAAGGGTTCGCCCAGGCCTTTCAGCAGTCCTAAGTCGGCCAATGGAATCCGGGCGATCAGTCGATAACCACCTGAAGCCTTCTTGACCGATATATGAGCCTGCGGAATCGCCTCCACCCTGTCCACCCGTGTCGAACGCCACGGACTGTTGAAAAGCACCGGATCCCTCGTTCCGGGTACTTTAAAATCATACAATACAGCTACTGGTTCATCCTGATAATTGGCAATTAGCAGACGCTTGTCTCCAGGGACAGGATCCCGGCGAGCACTATTTGCAGATGGATCAGTGGAAAACTGAAAGTCCACGGCATCTCCCGTTTTAAACAAAAGGTTTGTGGCAGTGCCCTGGTTCAGCCAAGGGCTTGGATCTTTCACATCATATCCCAGTAAGAGGTCATCCCCTTGGCGAACAATCTTGACCCGAACATATGGGAAAGTGCGTGTAGAATCACCCCAAACGGCTGACCATCCCCCAGGCCATTGTCCCGGATGATCTCCCAAATCAACATCAGAGGGAACTGAATGAAAAGAGGTACTCTTGCGGTTCGTCGCTTGAGCAGCATCGGCTTCGATCAACTTCTGTGCAGCGACAATCTGAGACTCCGAAACGAATAGATCGCCACTGGAACGTATAAGCTGGTCGAGTCCGTGCATTTGGTAAATACGATATCCCCCCTTCCCCGCCTGGAGCAGAAAGCGTCCGGTTTCCATATCCTTGGCGAAATAACCACCAAAAGCCTCACCACCAACCTTGTAGGGGCTATTCGAAAGCGCCACCCGGATGTCCTCAAAGAAGTCATCCAAATAAATACCGTCGGTAGTAAGTATGTGAAACCGACCATGATTGCCGTTGAGAACTGTTATGTCGCCTTGATCGTCAAACGGTGCACTACCGATAAAGCCAAGATTTCCCTGCATCACCCCTGGCACAGGCAAGGGAGCATTCTGAGAACCATGTACCCCACACCAAGCATTTTTCAGGCTCCACAGGACATCACCATTGGGGGCGATGGCGGACATGGGTGACGTATTTACGAGCAACCGACCTGCGCGGTCAGTCATTGTAGACTGAATCGCTGCCTCCTGTACAAAATCCTTCACGGGGACAGCATTGGAGTATGCCTCCTCAAGATTCCATTTCGGAGCACCGGTAGGTAAAAATCCGTTCAGCAGAAGTGCACCGCGTAACCAGCCAGCACGATCATCCTTTACAAGAAAGTCCAGATTCAGGTCACGCTGTCGGGCGGTCCAGTATGGTATGATCAACTGGGGATCTGTAGGCTTAGAGACCTGCAGCTCGTCCACGTCAATTTTTCCATCTGCATTTGAATCGACCCAAAGCACTGTAAAGCGTGCGGCCTTCGGGCTCATTTTCGCACTATTCCTCAGATCACCATGCTCGCCAAGAACGCGGGTAAAGTCATTGAGTTCTTCTCGCAAGGCCGGGTGACGCGTAAATACCTCAGGCACACTCCAGCGTGGCTCCTTGATCTCATAATCCTGAAGAGAGCCTAATGTGGCCCACAGTCTCGCACTCCCATCTTTGCTGACCTCGTAAACTCGTAGCGTACGCCCTTTGGCTAATAAAAACGTCCGACCACTCTCGTAGATCAACTGCAAGCGTTCATCAGCCAAGTCGGGATTCAAAACCGACACGATATCTGCTGTTTTATTCTCAAAATCCAAACGCCAGGACGAACCTCCTCCCAGCCAATGCGTAGCGTCTTCAGGATCAAAACATGCCCCCGTACCACCGTAAGGAGGCGGACCGAAAACTTGATCCAAAACCTTACCTGAATTTGTATCCCACAGACTAACGCGCTTGGGTGTGGCCAGGTTCTCCGTCAACCAAAGCCGATCCATCGTGTCATAGACAATTCCATGAGGACGTAAAATCGCATCCGCGACCCATGGGCCACTGGGATCTCGCCCGCCACGGGGACCAATCTCGCGGAGATTCGTCCCGTCCTCAGCATACAGCTTGAGGTTTTGATCGACCCCATTGTCACTGAGGCAAACCTCTCCCAGTGAATTGACGGCCAATCCGGCCGCCACCGGCCAGGTTGAGCCATCCCGCTTTTTGTTTGGTAATGGCTCACTCAGATGCACCGTAAATAGTCTATCTGCCTGAGCTCCGACTCCCGGTTGATTGATCCGGTAGAGCCCCCGATCGTTATCACCTAAAATATAAATAGCGTCTCCGTTTGTGGCGATAGGACCCGGTGAAGGAACGGCAATCGCTCCCAGTTCCTGTCTAGTCGCCGCATCAAAGATAGCGATTTTATTCTCGTCGTGAAGAGAGATATACAGCTTCCCGTCAAACCACACCGCCCCGCGCAAGTTATCCAGCAAAAGGACTTTATTACGAGTCCGGACAGAGACCGCCGGATCGTCCATAGGTCGATAGTATGTCCGTACCAGGTGCTCACCGTTTGCCCCACCATACCGCTGTTGCTTGCCGGTGTAGTCCCAGGAGACAAGGGAAAGGTCACCATAGACAGATGGGATACCTTCTTCATTTTTACGGATCCCATTGTAATGCGGACTGCCTTCCGTGAAAGCGTATATACGATCAGGTCCCAAAGCTAGAAACACGTGCCCCAGCCCGATAAACGACGAAAGGTTAACACCACACAGCTTGTTACCATCAAGATCCGTCAGAACGATATTGTTACCAGACTCCGCTACCGGCGCACCAAGCACGATATGCTTCCCATAGGACGCCGCACTAGTGGGATTGCTGTGATCGGCCAGCCAGTTGTGATGCGCCCAGGGCTCATGACCAGGAATGTAGAAATGCATCAAATACTCTGGAGTGATTCCTGGATGTGAAATAGCCCGCCAGCTATACGTTCCAAAGGGAACTAAACTACCTTTTTCATCCAACCCATCCCAAACGATTTCGTGCGCACCCGCGTCAAAGTCCAATCCGGAGACCAGATTACGCACACGATCTCCATTTTCATCTTCGATCACAATCGAAGCCTTTCCCTTCATCGCTTGCATAAAAGTGAAGCGAATACGCTGGGCGTTCAGATCCTGATCATGCAGAAAAGCAGGCGTACTAAAAAAATCCCACTGAGCCTTGCCACTTCGAATATCTCTAAAAGATGCCCAGTCAGACGGCACAAAGTAATTTTGCCGTAGGGCAGACTCGCCCGATGGGGAGAGCCAATCAACCGACATTGCCCAATGAAAAACCGACTCGGCTGGCTTTGCTCCCAATAATGATACAGGCAGTTTAAAAACATATTCCCATTTTCCGTCTCCTGTCTGCTTGACCGCAGCATCCTTTTCGCTCTCCAGTAAGGCATCCTCCTGGGCTGCCACCCCCAAGCTAAGCTTCGGAGCAGGGAAACCATCCACCAGCGGCTCTACACGGACTTTTACCTCAAGCCGATCTGTCAGTGGCTCAACCGCATAAGCAACCTCTGGCGTCGCCCCCGTCGAAAGCGGCAAGTAGATGGATGAAGCCAGCATCTCTGCCGGAATGAAGGCGGCGAAGACACATGCGAGTGAGTATCTTTTCAACAAAAACCTCATGGTCAAACCGAGCTACCCGAAGACTAAGTTCCGCAAATAGACCCCGGTCCTATAAAACTCAAAATTGTGAGTTAGCATTCCTTAACTGCGACGACGAACACCCAGGATGCTTAAGGCGACCATGGCAGCGATGAGCGCGAATGAACTCACTTCAGGAATCGCTTGCGCGACCACGATGGAATCAAAACTAACTGCACCATCCGCCCCATTCCTCGAATTAATATATAGCTTGTTGAAGATCCCGGTATTCAAATCCACCCCAGATGAAACCATCACCAAACTTACGTAATCGCTGGAAGTAGTATCGAAATAATACATTTGAATGGTTGCTCCATCATCAACACTTTCACCATTCAGCGATAACGAAAGCTTCATGTCCATATACTCTTCCGAAACCATCGGGGCCTCAGAACTAAGATTTGAGGTCACAAATCCCCCAGACGAGTTGCGGTAGTCCAGACTACTCACCTGAGCCGCCATTGGACGTTGGGTCGTGCCAAATAGTCGATCTCCAGTTGATTCTGAAAATCTCACACTGAACTTGTTGACTTCAATCACACTAACATCAAATGCACTCACACGAAAATAGACTGATATATCTCCATCGAGAACATTAACACTCTCTGGAAGAACTAAAGTAGAAGCCACCTCCGAATTGTCTCCCGGAGCGGCAGGCGACCATGCTGAAGCGTCGATCTCACCTGTGCCAGAAGTCGCCACCCCCGTTCCGTTAACAACGCTAATGTTAGTCCAGCCAGAACTATTGTCATTAAAATCATCGGAAAAAAGAATGGCGTCCCCTTCCGAGATTAGAGGCAAAGCTGCAGTCGCGGGTGAAACCGCCGAAAGGCAAAGGAGAGATGCGGTAAGACTTCGGAGCATATTTTTTTTGTTCATATTTTTTGTAGATGAGGTTAAGGCTGATTTCTGAAGGGATGAGCGCTTACGATTAGACTTAAAGAGGGTTTTCGCAGACTACTCGGACATTCCTATATTCTGAAAATAGAGTAATTAGCATGCATCTTATTAATTATATTATATATTTCAAGAAAAAACAGCAAGCTTTTGAACCGTTTGGCTACAGATATTGAAATTACTCCAACTCGATTACACCCCATCCGTCGGGAGAGAACCAGGATTCGCTTGGTTCATCATTGACCAGTCCTGTATCCTGATTTGACCAGTAAGTTCGGGCGATGTTAAAGCTACCTGAAGCATCGGACGAGACAAAACCCAAGTCTGCACCAAGTCGTGCCCCGGATTTCGGATCGATATTAAGATCGGAGAAAGGAATAGCTGCCATCAGCACATATCCATCAGTGGTTTCCTGAGTCTTCAGTCGAACACTATCCAGTATTTCCACACGATCAAAACTGCGGGAAAGAACCGGTGATGCATAAGTCTTCGCATGCTGAACTGAAGCTTCTTTATCGACGGGTCGCATCAATACAGCGACCGGTCTATTCTGGAAGAATGATATGAGCAAACGATGGTCCCCCTCCTCTGGATTTCGACGCCCTGCACCGAGTTCACCTAGTTGCAGGTCGATGGCATCACCTGATTTAAAAAGCCGAAGAGCATCCTTGCCGTTGTTCATCATCGGAGAGGAATCTGTTACCTCCGCACAGAGAAACAAATGACTGCCATCATGTGCGAGTTGAAAGCTGGCTGCTTCCGGCGATCCCATTTTCGACGCTTCAACACGCTCACTCCCTTCCCATGAGCCCACCCGATCCCAGGCGAACCCCGGCTCCATCCGCTTGACGAGATAGAAATGCTCACTTGTATTAGCGGCCTCCTCCGCCTCCTTCTCAAGCACGGAAAGACAATCTCTCAACTCCATTGCAGTCACTTCAATATCACCGACTGAAAACCGTCTTACCGAATCGAGCCCAGTCACCTCTACGACCAGTGCCGCCTGCCGGGCAATCGACGTGGTCATCCGAATTATCCCGTCGGACTGCTTACCGATCCACCCTGAAAATGGCTCCCCGCCCTCACTGAACGAAGCTAACGACTTTCCCCTCAACTCCTCTTCAGTAGCAGGCATCGATGGACGGGGAAAGCGGGCATCACGAAATAAAGATCCAACATACAACCCGTCAGTAGTGAAGAAAAAGTCCTGTCCCAAATTACCACGGAGACCAATCACTTCCCCGATCTCATCATCCACAAAGACAGTGCCCATACTTTTTAGAGGGCCGATCAACTGCCCTGGAGCAGGCATAGGCGCTTTATGTGAAGCATGAACACCGGGGTAGTCGTTCGGATAGGACCAGACAATCTCTTTACTTTTCGAGCCGACACCGATGAAGGCCATATCCTGACGCAACGCCCCACTCATCGTTTGAATCGCAATCAAAAACTCATTCTGCTTCGTAGCGATGGGGACAAGGACCCCTTTGTATTCAGCAGGCAGTAAAGAATCCAAATCCAACAGTTGCTCCACGCCTTCGGGGCCATAAACAGGTGCCCCTTTTTCCGTAAAGCTCACGGGGTTCATTTTAAATATACCACACGCCATCCAGGACAGATCCTGAGGATCTATAGTATTGTTCCACTGGGCGCTAACCGCAACAACTGGAGGCTCACCGGAATAGCGCGAGCCGACAGGGGATGGCTTTCCAGAAGGAATGATCGCACATTCCGAACGCTGCACACGACCATCTTCATTATCGTCATTCCAGAAGAATCCATCCCAGGCACTCAAATCTGCAAAATCCCCTTGGGGAACCTCCAAAATCTCCCTCCCCTTCAAATCCATTTTACCGGAGATATGCCCAACCAAACCAACAGCAGCAACGGGACGCCAGGAATCAAATGAATCCTCCATAAACAGAACCGCTGGTAGCTCCGTATGGTGGTTGTACGTAGGCTGCCTAAACATATATTCGCGCGTCCGGCCACTAGCATCGCTTTGAAATCTTGAGGCCAAAACGTTCGAGAGAGGGTCCACATCAAAACTCAGAGGCTCGTCATCCCGTTTATCATCGGATTTCCATAAAACCCTAGTCACCTCATAATCCCCGCTACCACGGTTAAGCTTCATCTCAACAGGACCTGCATATGCAAGCGTGGGGTCATCGGAATGCAAATAACTACCGGCTCCCGAATACGCCGTGTTTCCGACATAGTCTTTAATCCGTATACCGTCAGGGCTCCATACGCAAACTCGCCGAGGATAGTTCCAATTTTCCACGACCCAAATCCGTCCTTTCGAGTCATACGCAATTGAGGAAACATGACTGAGCCCATTCGCCTCAAATATACCACGCTCAGGGCGCCCCCCAAGTTGTCCGATAGTCGACAGCAAATCACCATTGGGAGAATAAACTTTCACCTGATAATCTTCCCCGACGTCCATTACCGCAATGTGCCCCTCAGCATTGACTGAAATCGCCTCGCCCCACCCAAGCTCCGGTGTCGAGACGGCAACGACTTTCCCCGTGCTCAAGTCCAGTCGAGATAGCTTTCCATCAGCAACAACATAGAGGAATTCATCCGATGCAAAAGCCAAAGAGACAGGAATCCCATCCAAGGGAAAAATTTTCAATAATTCAGCAGTGTCTGCATCCAGTAAGGCCAATCGCTGATCTTCCAAGCCCATAGCCAAATATTGTTTGTTGGCTGCCATTGAGCGGACAAAGCCATCCCCATCCTTTCTCTGGTCGACACCGAGAAAACCACTGGCCTGTGGCGCTTCGGGTATGATATCGGTTAGTGCCAATGCAAACGGGCGCTGCTCACCATTCAACTCAAAAGGAGCATAGCTGCCATCAGCAGCCATAAATCTGCCGAGATTACCGCTACTTTGCCAATCAGCCATAATTGAATACACATACTTCCCATTCCCTGCAGTCACTAAGGAGCCACGCACATCCCCCCACATTTTACGTCCATCGGGCCCTAACCCAATCAGCCCACTTCCACCCTCAGCAAAATCCCAGGAAACCACCATCCGATCACCTGCGGCGACGATTCCCCGAGGCGGATAATGATCCGAGCCCCAGCTCCCCGTCCCATCACGAGTCGCCCAGCTCGGAGTTCCCGGATTATAAAAGGTCATATCAAACAGCGCATCAAGCCCCTCATGCCAGAGTCCTCTGACCTGATATACACCAGGTTCGACAATGCTTCCAGCGTCATCACAACCATCCCAACTAACTTGTAGTTGATATTTGTCTTGAGTGACTGAATCCGCGAAATCAGCTGGATCACAATCGGCATACAAGTTCCGCACACGCTTGCCCATCGCATCCTCAATCACTATCGTAAAACGATTCGCTTGAAGGGGAATCTCGAAATCGATTTTTATAGGATACTCAACCTTACGAGTGTCCAGCCCGTACGTTCGCAGCGGGACATTTCCTTCCGCAGAAAGCACAACATCCCCCCAGACCTCTGAAGACGTCCAGAAAAACTCCCGGGACGTCGCTCCGGGCTGCATATTATCAGCATAGCGGTGCATAGGCGCCCCTTTACCATTAGATTTCCCCCATAAAAACTCATATCCCATTTTAAAGACCATTCCGGCCTTAACATCGGGCAATTTCTCGTAGAGCACGCGCCAGGGAAGGCGAATTTCCTGCGTATAACCATAATCCTGATGACGATAGGCCATCTGAATGCCGTCACCCAGGTCCACCTCGCCCGGCTTACCAAAGTACTGCGTGGATTCAGTACCATCACGGGAATTCAAAGGATTGTTCCACACATCCTTAACCATATTTGAAGTCGCTTTGCCTGCATATTGCCAAGCTGTCATCCACAAGACCTGATCGGTCTTTACCCTCATTTGTAAAGCATCGCCCCGCCAACCATCACTCGCACTAAAGGCCGGATCGTTATCATTATCCAACGGCACCAGATCCCTCCAACGTAAACCTAGATAGAAATAATCCGCATCCCACATGGCGGCCGTTTCAACCGAGTACTCATCCCGAAGTGAGTAATCTGCGAAACTCCAGATACGACCACTCAAGTCCCACTCTTCAAGGTCCCCGTCAATAATCACTACCCCAGGTGCTGGAACCGCAGTCAAACCACTGTTCTGACTCTGAGCCCCCAGCATATTCCCAGAAACCTCCTGCCCGACTCCAATCCCAGGCCACATGAAAAGTACTGCCAGAAAAAGTGAGCCAAAGAGAACGAAACACGACCTCAGCAGGCATTCAATCAAGGGGGTAACTGTGCTCATGAAGTACGGACTACTATATATATTATATAATTCAAGATAAAAAACGACCCTCCAAAAGTACCACAAGATCCAAGACGTCCACGAATCATCATGGAACCCGACGTATTAGCTCGCATAAACCCGAAGCCTATTATATTATATAATATATTTGACAGTCTCCATCCACTAAAAAAAACTTCGATCGAAATGAAAACAGCGGCACAGTCGACGAAACATCACGATGAACTTTCCCTCAGGCGGAATGCCACCCAACAACTAGTCAGTGACTTCTGCCACGAGTGGTTTGACCGAAACGGGCACTGGATACATCCCGTCCGCATCCAGGAAAACGGGGAATGGATAAACCCTCCACAAGCAATACCACCGACATATACCCGACTTGTATTCTGGCTCTGCATGGGATTAATGAATGGTTCTGGCGAGGACGTAAGTCTGGGCAATGCCATCATGGATAAAGCTAGATTTTATTCGCACAACACGCCCCCCTCCGCCGAGAGTATCACCAACAATGGCGACTTTGATCTGTTCGACATTTTTGTCACAAATCATGCCATGCAGATGCTAGCCATCCATGGAGAGAAACTGTCTGAAGGCGTCCGTAAAAAAGTAGCCACTTGGGCAAAGAACGGCTTACGCACCTACAAAGGCAACAGGCAAGCCGATTACCAATTTCATGGATTTAATGATAACATGCCAGCCAAGGCCACACTCGGACTTATCCTTGGCGGAGAATACTTTCAGGACAACGATGCACTTGAACACGGCCTATGGAATCTGGAACAACTCGCATCCATACTTTCCAGGCGTGGACTAATCAGCGAATACAATAGTCCAACTTATACCCCGTTCACACTGATGAACCTGAGCGTTATCGCTCAGAAAGCCCGTTCCGCGAAAGCTAAGGAGCTTGCGACGGGCTGCTGCGAGCGCATTTGGGCAGAAATACTAGCTCACTTTCATCGCCCATCAGGGCTAATGGGAGGTCCATTCTCACGTGCTGCCCACAATGATTCCACCGGACACCTAAACACCTTAGGCTTTCTATTGTGGCTTTCTCTCGATGAGTACGTCGCGCCAAACCCGATTGAAGAATTTCAAACAAGGCCCATACGCCTATTACACGCGCATGGCTTTGCCCCAGAATCACTCGGAAGGCTATCGTGGGTCAGCAGCAGCAAACTGCTCCCCCCGCCTCACCTCTTGGCTTGGGCTCGAAATCGGACATATCCCTTCCATTTCTCCGCGACCGCCGAACGTGGTGGCAGCGGAGAGCGCCATGCCAACGAAATACTCATCACACATTACCAGGAAGAAGAGTTCTCACTGGGTAGCGCAGACGCAGATAGCTGGACACAACTTCAGACTGAAGCATTTTACTTAACATACAGGAAAAATGTTCCTGCCCATGCACGCGATGATGTCCGCGTAGCTTATTCTCACTATTTGGTTAATGAAGAAGCCCCAAGAGATCCCGATCATAGCCTTCCTTTTCACGGTGCCATCCATACCATTCAGAACAAGCGAACGGTCCTGACGTTAGCGCGCCCATCATTACTTCTAAAGGATACAGAAATCCAACGCATGCGCCTATGTGTATTGATCCCCGCGCACTTCGGACGTGTTGATAATTTGGAACACAAAGGAAAATTCGTCTTTATCGAAGATGGTCCCGTCCGCTACGCCATACGGGCATTAAACCCATCTGACTGGGGCGGTGCAGCCGAACTTAAAGTTGAGTCCATGGACAATTACCTAGTTATATCCATGGAAAACTATAACGGAACCGCTCGCCGATTCAGTCAGGCCGAACTCGAAAGAACGCTGAACGGTTTTGTCTTCAATATCGCTCGCAGCAACGAAGAATCCTATGAGGAATTCCGTGAACGCCAAATAGCCGCACAATGCCTGGATTACTGGACATTCGGTTACCGAACGGTTTGCTATCAAAACAGTGAAACGCGCATCGAGTTCGATTACGCCGTGGACAGCGGGCATGTCGCTTACGCAAAAATCAATGGTCTTCGTATCGAGAAGCCAGTCTGGAAAGCCGATGGGATGCCGGGGAGAGAGTTAGCATTCCTGGGATCCCCATACATCCCCGAAACATTGCGTTTCCCGTATCGCTCACTTAAAGTTAATTGGGATCCCAATGCTCCATGGGTCATCGCCTCAAACTTCAAAGAGAAAGACATTGGAAGCTCCGGACCAGGATGGAGATCACAGTAAAATTGAAAATCTCAACCTTCATCCAAAATGTATTCCGGCACCTTCTCTGAATACATCCGAACCAACGCAGGAGCAGGAGGAATATCTACGTTATAATAGGTATCTTTTTCAAAATCGAACACAAATATATACGCACGCATACCTGGACGAGCAATGCTCCCTCTATTAAAAATAATCTTCCAATCTCGCCCCCCCTGAATAGCGACTTTCACCATCGTCGGACCACTGCTAAAAGGAATTACTTCAAAGTCACCGGGATCCACGACAACAACCGTTTTATTCAGATTGATTGCCGCAGAAAGATGAGACATATTGAACAACCTCAGATATCCGGATTTATGAATATCATAATCATCATCGAACGGGTATACTCGATATCCACCCCTACCGTCTTTTAGCACGAAAAGAATCACGTTACTAAGAGATTCCGGAACCTGGACCTCTGCAACAATTTCACGAATAGGCTCGTCTTCTCCTTCGACAAATACCTCGCGATAAATCTCTAAATCACCATCAGGCAGAGGGAACGGGGATGAAAGAGATCTCCCGACTCGAATGGTTTTCTGCTCTCCAGCAAAATCATATTTCAGAGAATTCGTGATCGTCGATGCACTAGTTACAACCCGAAATTCTCTAGAAGCAACATCTTGAGCACGAACTACCAGCATTCCACTCTGATAGAAAAAGAAAAAAATAGAGATAAAATAATATGTTCTCATCATATCTCTGAGCGATTCAACCAACGAAACGATACCACCTGAAATCGGCGCCCAAAAACCCGACTCACAAACGACAAATTTGCATCATCAAGAGCCGTCTCCGGTGCATCCGAGTCGCTAACAAATTTCGGAACCCGTTGTAGCACTAACTCGCACCACGCCTCGGCATCTAATTCCCCTTCCATCGAGTTCGTAGATGCTCCATATGCTCGAATTCGAAATGTATCTGTCCGTGCCGAGAGAGAAGGTCCAATTGTTGACAATATATCCGCCTGTGTCAGATATTTCGGAGAACCGGCGAACTGAAAACGAAAAGAAGATTTTTCCGGGCTGCCGGATATGACATCCAAAGATCCTCCGAGATACTGCTCCAAATCATAATCGTATGCCGGATTGCCGTTATATGTGTTCGCACGATCATCCAAAACGGATCCCGCAACATCCCGCCATGCTTGGTACGGATTTGCCTGAGAAAATTCCATACTATCAATAGCTTCTTGAAGAGCACCTTTTATTCCGAGAACATGATCCGATCCGGTCATAGAACGATTAACAAAGTCAGATAAGGATAGAAAAGGACCTCGCTGCCGAACTTCATCGACAACTTGTCGGGCCAATTCTTCTACTAAATTTTCCACACGATCATTCGTAGTATTGTTTACATCCTGAAGATACAGCCCTCGATTTCCGAGATACATCTGATTCCCGAAAACAGAATTGATATTAGTATTTAGAATCATTGTCTCATCATAAGAAAGATACGGAGAATCTCCTTCTGACTGAACATTAAGACTGGAAGAAATCCGAGGGAATGGAATGATCTGTCCAACATTATCCTCTGTCTCTGCATAGTCAGAATTGGTAGGCACCCCATAAGTCCCAGATAATACAGCTCTCCATGCTTGCTCGGAGGTTGAATTAATATTGAATGATCCGGCATTCAAAAGATTTGAAGCTGCTTTATCATACGCACCTTTACTGGCCCCAGTAAACCGAATATCCTCGACATCTAATCCTGACGAAGAGGCACTTTGATAGGGAACCATTCTTGAATTGGGAAAAGGATCCCTTCTTTCCAATTCGACTTGAGAGAAATTTTCCGGAACCGTCGAAAAAAAGTATCTATCCCACATCGCCCGATTTAAATGGTATGAAAGATCATATAATGTATCGTCGGATGATTTTCCCGGCCTAGGAACTGCATCTTTCAAATAGTTTGTTGTTCTCGGAGTTCGATATTCTGCATAAGAATTCCCAAAAGGGTATGTCGTATAAAACGTGTACCGCGAGAAAGGAACGTGTTGTAATTGCCCCAAAGAAAGAAGTCTCAAAGAATCTTTAAGAATATCAAAATAAATTCCCTTTCGAGCCTTCGGCTTATGGCCATCTGGAGAACTGGTCATACTCATTGCGTATTCATTCGACGCTGGATACAAATTTACGTCTCCATAAGACCCGTCAACCCGATTTGCTATCACAAAGCCGTAAGAGATGTTACCACCAGCCAATACTGCGTTGTAGTTTGTCGTATTTATTTCGACATTCGTCAATGCCCCTGTCGGTGCTCTATGATTTCCATGCCTCATCCATACCCTTGAAACAAAGGGCAATCCAACCACGTAACAAGAGCTATACCGCCCACCTCTTTGTTCCCCTGCGCTTCCGTAACGAAATGCGGACCGAGGTCCTGTCGTCAATCCCTCCCAAGCATTTCCGTACTCAATCCTCTCACCATACTTATGCTTCACATGGCCGGGATCGAGTTGCTCCTTCTTTTCGACAGGTTTTCCCTTATCATCATAATCAATGTAAGTGTCGCCTTCGCCGAGATGCACGACAAATTGATCGCCCGGATGCTCTGCGTAGGGAGCAGCCTTGATCGTCTCGGCGTGCTGGAGAAAGTCTCTGCCATTCTCGATGCCGCCAGCGAGAGCGAGAACCACATCTGCCTTGGGAACCCCTAGCCTATAACTATTCCCCCATTTCGCATCTCCACCGACAACTTGAATATAGAAGTCGTCCGTCGGATCCATTGCAACTGCTCCTGGCATCTTGCAGTAATATAAAGGAGTCGCATCCTGCCCTGCGGGAGATCGTGTCAACGTCATTCCCTCGGAATAAACGGCTTCGTTATGGCTTGGATCGAGATAATAGATGTGAGCTTCTCCAGGCGGAATTTCCATGCCATCAATCGAAAAATATATGAAGTTACTTTCAGTACCTCTCTCATCTCCGGACCTTACTTCAAATTTCCCCCAGTCGATTACCGCATCTGTAGCAAACCCCTGAATCAGATCCTCTGGATCTGCGCTAGAATCTTCCTTTGCAGTTCTCACCTCAAACAGAGAATCCTCAGTGAAGCGAAAACCAACTTCATAGTCCGTCGCCTTAATAGGGTAAGGATAAGGGTTGAACAAGGTGGCAATCGGAAAAATATCGACTTCAAGAATTTCATCTACCACCCGGACATCAAGACCTAAAGTCGCAAAAGTCAGCACAGGAGCAATACCCGCATCCTCGTCCGATGGGACACTAGGCAGTAATTGTCCGTCAACACCAGGATGAGTTCTTGCCCAGCTCCTAAAATGTCCCCACGTAGGCAAGTTTTCTTCTGAAGTCGAAACGGGTGTAAAAATAGGCTCATCATCTCGCGGTCGATATTCAAAATCCGAGCTTTCATCGGCAACATCCGCAGTGAGGTCTTTTTTTAATCCGCCGGCATAAGAGTCAGACAATACCCCAAAGCTCGAAGCTGTGAGATCATGAAACCGAACGTTTGATACCGCCTGAAGTTCAGCAGCGTCACCCGCGCTCGTGGCGGCAAAGGGAAGTTGATTCAATTCATCAATACGAGTAATTCCACCATTCTCAAAATCATATATATTGAGCAACATCCTCCCCGGTGTTTGACCTTCGATAAACTCAACCCCAGACCTCTGGGAAACTAAGAAACTGTAAATCTCATCATCAAACACACCTGTTTTTTGGTATCCATTCTGAAGATTCACTCTCGCTTTCACTCCTTCATCACCAACCCACCAAGCGAAGCGCCCATTTATATTACCAGTAGACGCACTGACGATCTCCTCCAAAGGAGCAACCACATAACTCTCAGGATTTGCCACAGTGGCATCTACCGAAGCGGGACCCACCAAAGTCACCGCAGGTCTACCATTAACAGACGGATTACCTGGATCGGCCAGATTGATCCCGTCTCCTGGAGTAAAACTCGGATTGTTTCCTGAGTTTACCCCTCCTTTTCGTCCGTCGAAGCTAAAACCCGCGTTACCATTTCCGCTCACCAACCAATTCAACAAAACTGGCGACATCCCCCTCACATTGCCATTCAGTCTCGGCATTTCATCCGGTGCGATGTCGTAACCAATATCACGATGGTCATTGCCCCAAACCGCAGTCCAGTACCGCGCACCGTCACTGACATCGATCCTTGGGGTCGTTGAGTAAAGAGGATCAGGCGTCGCATCCCCATCGACCTCCATCGTTGCCACCAAGTCTGCCGTCGTCGTCACCCGCTGGTCAGGACCGGCGAATTTTTGCAGTTGTCCGGTCGCGATCGTCATTCCGAGAAACGCGTCTTGGCGGGCGAGAATAACTTTGGACTCCTGATTCAGCCCCTGCCCTTCAACCGCAATTGACGAAGAAATCAAGACGAGGAGGAGAACGGTGAAGGCCATCAATCCTAACGAGATGATCAATGCAAAACCGTCTCGCTGATGCCTCACCTTAGAGCATTCCCTTTGCGCCGAGCTCCCCCTGTCTGCAAAGCGTCTTTCGAAGCCCAGACTGGCAGAAATAGGAGATTTCACCTGAAGAGATTTGGGATACATGGGAGGTTTGATTCGGATCACTTCGCAACGGGATGAATGATCGAACACTGTTAACCTACGTCGCCTTGTTCCTTTCAATCAACTTCAATTGACGCTTTGAAAAGACCAGTCTTAGGCATAAACCCAGACAAAAGATCCTGGGACAAAGAACCCTATCGCCTTAACAATAAGAACCTTATGGCAACACAGAAAAAGGCTAGGACTCCTGAATAATCCATTTCTAGACCCCCCGTATACTTAATGTATAGGCAGAGCTCGGGTTCCCGATTTGCGACAAAGGGAGCAATATCCAGGAGCATTTTGAAGGGCCTTTATCTACCAACCCCAAATCATGACACAGCCAGACCTGACCTCTCTGCCAGATCAGAGCACGACACGTCCCCCGGACCCCTTATTGAGGGGCACCATTGCTCTTTGGTGGGTTCCGATTCCTGATAACACCGTGATAGGGGAACGACTACCCCTATCCCAAGATCGGCACCATGTGGCGTTCGAAGAGATTCTTCGTCACGCCGGCACCGATGACTTCCGCATTGGCCTTAAGAGCATCCGTATAGCGATCGCCCATTTTCGCAGCGACTTTAAAGGCTACGTGAATCAATTGGCGCAGGTGCAGGTTGTAGTCGGAATTCGAGAGATCGTGCTCAAGTGCGGCTACGAATTGCTCAGAGGTCCAGCCGTTGACTTCGTCCACCGACGGGAGTTTTGCGGTGTCGATGTCGATGACGGTACTGTACGGAGCCGTGAGCGCTTCAAAGTTCTCAATCCCACCCGCATAGATCTCTTTGGCAATGGCCAAGCCTTCGCCACCAGCGCGTGCGAGACCGATCACTTCTTCCAACCAGGTGGTTCCAGCAGTCTTCACGTGAAGGCCTGCACCGTGCTTTTTGATGAGCCGGTTGATGATTGGATAAAGGGAGAACTTATCACTACCGGAGTGAACACTGATCTTGAGGGTTTCGGGAAGACCGAAGGTCCTCACGGCAAAAGCGATGATGCAAAGATCGGCATGAAATTCGGTTTCGAACTGAGCCAGGTCGCCAACATAATCGACTCCCTTGTTGAAACGGCCCGTGAATTTGGGCGCCACGGTTTGCACCGGAATCTTTTCCCCGGCCATCATGGAGAGAAGGTAGAAGATATCGGCAGGGCCCTGCGGTTGGTCCGTCTCATCAATCGACACTTCCGTGACGAAGGGAGAGTCCGACTTTTGGGACTCAATGTGGCGGTAGAGTTCGCCAGCCTTGGCAATCGCCGAGAAGTATTGTTTCCCGGCTTCACTGGCAGCTTCCCTGCTGAGCAAAAGCGGTTCCTTCAAGCCTTCGATGGACAACGTGCCGTAATAGGGATCGAGAGAATCGAGCCATTTCTCAAGTTTGGCCTCATCGGGGGTCTCCCCGACATAGTCCGCAACGTCCAAGGTAAAGAAGTTACTGCCCGCCAGGAAGTCCCCTACAGTCTCCATGCGGATGTGGTCAGCGTCGACATAGTAGCTCTCCTCCCACTTCAGGGCCTTCACCGCGGCATCGGCCTCGTCCCGCAGACTCTGCGGTTCGGTTCCGACAATACTGTGCTCCCGGTAGGATTTGTTCCAGGTCGGAAAGACTTCGATTCCAGACTCGCGAGCCTGGAGAACGGCTTTCAACTGGGCTTCGCCTTGGTGACCGAAGCGGTCACCCATTCCAAAAGTGTAGGGTTCAATCGTTTTCATAGGGTTTCTTTACTCAGAAGGGATTTTGAGGAGGTCGGCAACGGTAATCGGGAGGCCGGTCGCGAAAGACTTGTTCGCGGCAATTCCGGTGAGGATGGATTGCGCGCCATCGACGTGACTCGCAGCCCGACGGAATGGGTCCTCCTGCTTCCCATCGCCAAAGATGTCGCGGAGCATGACGACGTCGCCTCCTCCGTGGGAGCCTTCGCCTTCTTCCAACTCCACCTCATACGGTTTCTCCCAGAGTGGGCGCACCAACAGGGTCCGGCTCGAGGCCTCGCCTTCTCCGCTTGTTCCTCCGCCGGTGTTCACGTACGACTTTTCGACTTCCTCCAACTCGATTCGGCCCTTTGTTCCGTTGAAGGCAATCCGCAGCCCCTCCCATGGGGAATAGGCTGTGAGCGAATAGGACATCTGGGTCCCGCTCTTATAACGAACGAGAACATTCATCGTATCCTCGATGTTGATCCCGCTGCTGAACACCGACTGGTCCCGGAGGTAACCGTCTTCCTTCTCGGCGTTCAAATATAGGCCCTTCAGCGTTTCGTCCGAATTCAGGTCCAGCGCGAAAGGATCGTCTTTCGCGTTCGGGTCGTTGGTCCCGCGGTAGTAAAACTTCTCCACGCCGCGTTTTTCGGCGTTCTCCTTCCCATAGAAGGCGAGTTTCCCCATCCCGTAAACGGTTTCGGGAGAAGAACCGAGCCACCAGTTTACCAAATCGAAGTGGTGAGTCGATTTGTGGACCATGAGTCCACCGGAATTGAGTTTATCACGGTGCCAGCGACGGAAATAGTCTGCACCGTGTTTCGTATCGAGAAGCCATTCAAAGTGAACGGAAGTGATGTCACCGATCGTCCCGTTGGAGATCAGCTCCTTCACCTTGGTGCGTGAGGGAGCGTACCGATAATTGAAGGTCACCTTCAATTTCTGGCCCGTGCGTTCCACTGCGTCGAGAATCTCCTGACACTTGTTCTCGTCCGTGGTCATTGGCTTCTCGGAGATCGCATCGCATCCGAGCTCCATCGCACGGATGATATACTTGTGGTGAGTGCGGTCCATCGTCGTCACGATGACGACGTCGGGCTTTTTCTCAGCAACCATGCGATCAAAGTCCGCTGCCGCATAAGTCGGAAAAGGACCTGCCTCATACTTCTTCGCGAAGGAGGCATTGTGAAAATCCATCCGGGTCTGGTTGGTATCGCAGAGCGCGACCAGCTCGGAGGTATCCTTATAGTCTTTGAGAAGTGCTTCAGAAAAGAGGCTGGAGCGGCCACCTAGGCCAACAATGGCAAATCGTTTGCGGGGAGTTTCGTTCATAGAGATCATTATGCCGGGATTCGGAATCCCCGTCTATGTCTCCTCCGCTCAGGTTTTTGACATTTTCAATCAAGAACCCGCCCCGATTGAGGCCTCCCCTCTCTAACTCAGCACCCTATCCGATGCCAGAACCGCCGACGCGTGACGGGCGAAGTGCCCGCGAAAGTCTCCCCGATATTCCTCCAAGATCTCTTTTCCGAGCCCTCCAAGATCGCCACAACGATAAACAGCCCGGGCAAGGTGCAGCTCCCGTAGCGCCAAGTTTCTCACTTGGTTTTCATTGATGTCTTCGCTTAACGCATCCTGAGCCGACTGCTGATCCTTGTGAGCATAGCCTCGATAATTGGGACGCTCCAGCACCTCGGCCAGAGCCGAAGATGCTTTCGAATTCGGGTGCCTGGGATAGAGGGACTCGCAAGCCATGGCCAGAGCACGAATGTGAGAAAACTCGGCGTCTTCAGGAAGAGTTTCGATCTTCTCCAGCAGACAATCCCAGGCATCTTCACCCCCGACACTCCCCAGACAGACCAAAAGGGAGTCCAGCTCGGACATATTCATTCCGAATTGATGCATTCCTTGAAACTGCCATCCGGCATCCCAGTCCCGTTTTGAGATTTCCTCGGTAAGCTCCCGTTCTCCGCTGTCATCTCCCAGCATCGCCAAGATTTGCGCATAACGAAGAGAACGGGACGAATCGTTCGTTTGAACCGAGCGATAAGCATCCCGGACAAAAGGCAAACTGCGCTCGCCCTCATGGAGCATCAACGATACGCCGGCGAGGTTGTCCCAATCCTCATTCACCGCTTTTTCCAAAACCGCATCGGTGACGGGGAAATTATCCTCATCCGCAAGGACCCGCTCGGGAAGATTTCCGATGTCGATCAAATGCTTCTGCACATCTTTTAAATCCACCTCGCGAACCGGCACCCCTTCCATCGCCGAACGAGCCGCAATCTGCCCGGCAGCGTATCCTTGATTTTGCACATCGGCCTGCATCCGGATGACAGGGAGAGTGTCGCGATGGGCACTCATTCCCAGCCCCGTCACCAAAACTCCGTCCAATCCTTTCGGCAACATACACCCCAAGGGAATATCCGCCCAAAGGGCTTCCTTTTTGTCCGGAGGAATGATCATAAAAACCGGATCTACCGTGAAGCCGTGAGAGTCAAAATTGGAGGTAGCGACACAAACGGTATCCGGGAAACGGCGCCCAAAAAGAACATCCACCGGAGTCATGCGGAAATCACCAATGATCTGTCTCCGCTCCCGGGAGTCCACCAATTCACCGCAATCAAAGTCGCCACGGAACTTCAGCTTCGAACTCACAAAGAATGAAGTGGCATCGACCACATCCGTGTCATCTGAAAAACTGTGATCCGAATTGTGATAATCCCTTCCGGGACGAACTCCGGCCAAGCCCGTGCCCTGGACCGCAACATGCTCCTTGCCGATCACAGCCGTAGGCGCACCCGCCGCGGCCGGGATATCAGAGCATCCGGTTGAATCGACAACACAACCGACCGAAACCACTCCATAACCATAAGGTCCGGCTACAATCAGTCCGACCACTCGGTCCCCATCGACAATCGTCCCAACGCAAGCCGTATTAAACCAATAGATACATCCTGCCTCGACACCATTCCGATGATACCACGAACATTTGGCCGCGACCGACCATCCCTCTGGGTCCTGCTGAAGCTCTTCCTTCCATTCCAGATTTTTCACTCCCCGGTCAATTTCCGAAGTAAACCCGACCCGGTTCCCACACCAGTAGCGAGAGATCTGACCCATCGTGCCGACCCCTCCCAGGCCCGAAGTTGCCTCAATCACCAGCGTCGAAGCTCCAGCCCGCCCAGCCGCAATCGCTGCAGGCGCCCCTCCGGTGCCTCCTCCGGCAACGACGACATCAAACTTGCCCAGAACCGGAAGCTCCTCCGGATTCCAAGCAACCGTATCCTTCGCCGAGGCTCCCGGGCGCAGTGCATCCCGAAGAGTCGAAACCACACCCCTCTCCAACGGTTTGCTTCCGGCACAAGAAGCCACGATCCTCTCGTCGCCCACCGGCTCCACCCTTAACTGAGACAGCTCTTTCGCTAGATCCGCGGCAACCGCCATTCCCGTCAAAGGATTCGCAAAGACACTTTCCTTCCCCTGCGAAACCTGGCCCGACTCCGAAAGGCTCAGCAGCCCCTCTTCGACCCAGAGATCCCGCAGGACCGGAAAGGTTTCCGGCTTGCTATGGCGAGGCGTCAAAAGGGTTTGATGACGATACTCCGACTGCACCCAGCAACGTTCGACAACCTCGCTCAGCGCACGTCCACAGGCCTCCGGGGAGCCATCCCCATAATCGACCTCCACTTCATAACGTCGTGCAGAAATCTGAAAATCGGAATCTGCATAGCCCGGAAGCTCTTCCAGCAATCGCTCACTCGCGGCCGCCTCTCCTTCCCCTTCGCAAAGAGTTACGAAATCAATCCTGTCCTTCCCTTGCGGCTTCCACACCGCGTCACAACCCGCTTGGCGAAGCAGCATCGCTTCCATGGTCGCATCGACGACAACATTCGCGCGCACAGCTTGGTGCCCCGAGCGATTCGCGATGACAGCTCCGGCGACGCGTCCGCTCTCACTCCAAAGAACTCCCGCAGAGTAACTGTTGAGCAGAAATGGTATTTTTTTGTTAACCAGACTCTGCTCGAGAGTCAGTTTCACGTGCATCGGGGTCGGAGGCGTTGGGCCCTCTCCAAACACTTCTTTTGCCAAAGGGTCTTCCCGGGGACCTTCCGGCCAAAAACGATAGGCTCCACAAATGTCCTCTCCCAGATAAGAGCGCGGCGCCAGCAGAAAGACGCTCTGCCCTTCACTTTTCAGCTTCAATGCAAACGCAACGGCCTGAGACGTACCACCGACAATTAACACATCCACGTCCGCGACAACGGGAATTTCTGAAGCAGGAAGAGAGGGGACTTGAATCATGATCCCTATTGGAACGAATTTACCGCGGAGAGCCAATCAAGGAGGCCTATACAATCAAGACATTTTCTGGTATATTTTGCGCATCATGGCCCAACTAGGAAGCGCAGAACCCCAATACTCGATTGGGATGACCTACGACGATCGAGTGCCAGAACCGTACCTTCTTCAGAGAAATCATACCGGAACGGCTTACGTCACCTGGTTTTTACGCAAAGGCCATGTTTCGGTGCGCAGTCAGGACCGGATCATCCGGGCGAGCACGGGCGACTGGGTGATCATCGATCCCCTGACCACCCGCAGTCATGACTTCTCCCCGGATGCCAAACTCCTTTCGATTCGTTTCCGGGTCGATTGGCAAGGCATCCCCTTCATTCCGCCCCTCCGAGAACCACGCGTCTATGATGGGAGCGCGAGTAAAGCACTGCTTGAAGCGTCCGAAAAGCTCATTGAGGACCAACAATCCTCAAAACTCAAATCATCGCCCTCCAAACATTCAGATGCGTGCAAACGAAAAGCCGCTCTATTCGAATGGCTGAGCCATTGGCATCGATTACGAGAGGAATCCGAGAACATTCCTCTCTCGAAAACAGATGCAAGAATCTTTGCTATTCTCAGGGCGATCGGAGGCCCTGCCTCAATCGCTCCTCTCGACTACGCCCAATTATCTTCTGAAGTTGGTCTTTCGAAAGCCCAGCTCATCCGAATCTTTAAGGCGAATCTAGGCCTCACTCCCCAACAATGGCGCGAGGCCCAATGCCTCAAGAGCGCCGAGGATGATATTCTCCAGCGCAAGCTCTCCGTAAAGGAGATCGCCGCCCGGTTGGGCTTCTACGATGCCTCCCATTTTACGAAATGGTTTCGAAACAAAACCGGATCTTCCCCCAGAAAGTGGCGAGAACAACAAACGGTCTAGGTTCTCAACTCGAAGGGAAGCATGCATGCAAGGTAATGCTCACCACGAGGAAGATCGAAGTCAACGGGGGCGAACGCAGGCTTTGCCTTCGCGTAGAAATCGCACAGCTCAAGCCATTCGAAAACGGGAAACCAAAGTAGCGAGAGCTTCCAGCTCTCGATCCGTTGCACAGGCTGGCAGCCTGTGGTACGGGAAAATATGCGCCTTCTATCTCTGACAACGGGGGGTGAACGGAGGCTTTGCCTTCGCGTAGAAATCGCACGGCTCAAGCCATTCGAGAACGGGGAACCAAAGTAGCGAGAGCTTCCAGCTCTCGATCCGCAGCACAGGCTGGCAGCCTGTGGTACGGGATCAAAAGCGCCTTCTACCACTGACAACGGGGGTTAACGCAGGCTTTGCCTTCGCGTAGAAATCGCACGGCTTAAGCCATTCGAGAACGGGAAACCAAAGTAGCGAGAACTTCCAGCTCTCGATCCGCAGCACAGGCTGGCAGCCTGTGGTACGGGATAAAAAGCGCCGCCGCTGCACATCCATCGACACCAATCATCTCCATCCTTCTTCAGGAATGAACCAGGCTCTTCACCCTCCCTTCATCGAGTCCCATTTTATCAATCCCATCCAGGGTTCATTCGGGCCTCACTTTCAAGGAATCTGAGAATCCAGGATAAATTCTCGACCTGCCTCTCTCCTGTGGCCATTGAATAGGAAAATGCATGCACCTGCGTCTCCAGCCTGCTCGGAGCCGCAAGCATGCCGGACCCTCTCAAGAACCCAATCCATGCATTTCCACAAGTATCCGTTTCCGTACAACTTTGAATTTATTTCCAAAGTCGACGAAGGCCGCTCCATCGAGACCTCGCAAGGGCCCTATGAGCTCCAACTGAAGGCCTTTGAGGACGATGTTTTCCAAATCAAAGTGACCGGAGCGGGTTGGGAAACCCAGGAGTCGCAGTCGGATCTTCAGCTTCCGACTGCCGTGGAGGGATTGGAAAGCGAAACCGCCAGGATCACCCTGACTCGGCACGGCCAGCTCTCTCTGGAAACCGTTGGAGGACAGAATCTTCTCAGCTCGGGAGCAGGCCGATTCTTTGGACAATGCGGTGAGGCCTCGATGTTCGAGTTTCTCCGCGAGGACAGCGACTGCTACTACGGCATGGGAGAAAAGTGGAGCAGCCTCGAGCACACCGGGAAGAAAGTGAAATTTTGGAACACCGATGTCTGGGCTGATTTTCATCCGAATTCATTTGTGGATGGGAACCCGCCCGTAGACCCGGCCTACCTTTCCATCCCCTACCTCATCGTAAAACGCGGCAGCCAGTACATCGGTCTTCTTCTCGACAATCCGTTCAGCAGCTTCATTTCCACAAAGTCGACGGAGTCCGTGGCCGGACAAATGGAGGTAAAAGGAGAATCCGAACGGTTTTATCTGGGATCGGAAGAAGGACAGCCCAACCTCATCTTGATTCTGGGTCCGTCCCTTCCCGAACTGACCCGTAAGGTCCAGAAACTCATGGGAACGACTCCCCTGCCTCCCGCTTGGTCTCTTGGATATCAACAGTGCCGCTGGGGCTACGAGTCGGAAGCCGACCTCATGGAACTCGACCGCAAGTTTAGCGAGCATGAGATTCCCGTAGATGGCCTCTGGCTCGACATCGAATACATGCGGGGCTATCGCGTCTTCACCACCGAGCCCGACAATTTTTCCAATTTCGCGGAGACTCTGAAAACCTTGGATCGTCGAGGACGAAAGGTTGTCCCGATCATCGACCCTGGTGTAAAGAGAGATCCGGACTACGGCGTGTACCAACGCGGTCGCGAGCACGGAGCCTTCTGCCTCAACCCTCAGGGCCTTGAATACATCGGGCTCGTTTGGCCGGGTCAGACTGCCTTCCCCGATTTCTCCATCCCGGAAGGTTGTGACTGGTGGGCCAATGAAGTGGCCAACTTTGTCGCGAAAGGAGTCCACGGGGCCTGGCTCGACATGAACGACCCGGCCACGGGAGCGGTCGAGAACGCGCACATGCTTTTCAACAAGGGGACAAAATCCCACAGCAGCTTCCACAACCAATACGCCTTGGGGATGGCCCGGGCCAGCCGCGAAGGGTTTCTCAAAGCCTTTCCCGACCAACGCCCCTTCCTCCTTTCCCGCTCCGGCTTCACCGGATCCGGACGCTACACGGCAATCTGGACCGGAGACAATTTCAGCAATTACCACCACCTGAAATCCAGCATCCCGACGACGCTAAACCTGGCTCTCTCCGGAATCCCCTTCAACGGTCCCGACGCCGCTGGCTTCGGAGGAGACACTTGGCCGGAACTGATCCGCGACTGGTTCAAAGCCGGATTCCTCTTCCCGATCTTCCGCAATCACTGCATGAAGGGGAACCGATCGCAAGAGCCATGGGCCTTCGACGAGGAGACCTTGGAAGTAACCCGGCGCTACATCCGCCTCCGGTATCGGCTCCGCCCCTACCTGTATCAACTCTTCGCCGCCCAGGAAGAATTGGGTGAAGCCATCCTCCGCCCGCTTTTCTACAATTTCGCCAGCACCCCCGAACTGCCCTTGGAGAAAGTGCAGGACCAATTCCTCGTCGGCGACTCAATCCTCCAAGCCCCCTTCGTTGAAGAAGGCCAAACGGAACGCGATGTGATTCTTCCCGGAGAACGATTCTGGTTCGACTGCACCGCTGGCGAGTGGATCTCCGGCAATCAAAAGCAAACCGTTCAGGCGACTCTGGAGGACACGCCGATCTACGTTCACGACAGATGCATCCTCCCCTTGGCCCGGATCGGGCTTGCGGAATCCGGTTTCTACGCCGAGAAAGCCGACTTCCAGATATTCCTCTCCGAAGATGGCGAAGCCGAGACCCGCTACGTTTTCGACGATGGCCACAGCTTCGCCTACCAAAAGGGCAAACGCTCGATCGCACTGGTGAAAGCGACCCGCCAAGACTCCTCCCTGACCTTCACGGTCCATTATCCGAAGACCGGATACGGAGAAGGCGACTTCACCTTCACCACTGAGTCCTCCATCGAATCGGTCACCCTCAACGGAAAAGAGCTGAATCCCGCCGATCCGCAAGGCGTTCCCTTGACCGCGGGTTCTTGGAAGACCTGGGCATAGGGGCCATCCACCGTTTTCGCATGGTTTGATTCCTCCTGCGGGTGCCATTTCGTCCTCGCGTGCTTTGGACATGCGATTCACGGCGAAAAACGAGCCGTCGAACGAGGCTGCAACCTCGCCGAATCGGCACCACCCCGCATTGCTCATGATCGGAAGCCGATTCGACCGAGCGACTAAAGTCGGTCGGGAACGGGATTGCCTGCTCAGAGCAAACCCGACATCGAGTCTAGCCCAACCAAAGTAGCGAGAACTTCCAGCTCTCGTCCGTTTGCACAGCAACATTTGACAAAATCAATCAGGTCCAGAATCTAGGCAAATGCTTGCGTACTTCAGCCATGGAAAGCGCCGTTACTTTGAAGAACCGACGCATTCAATGAAGCGCCGTTTCTGGGAGTTTCAGGCGGTGGTCCACGGGCGCATCGCCTGGGTGCCGGCATCCGGACCAGCTACGGAAACCAAGGCTCGAACTCTCTGGGTCTCTCCCCCTGGATCCTCCCACGGTTGGACGGGAATTCCCGGCGAAGAAGCGGTGATCGTCGTTTTCCACTTCCGGCTGATTCCCGAAACTCTCCGCTTGCGACTCGGAAAGTCTCCCTGCACGGCGATTCATTTGTCCGCCGCAGAATGCGTCCAGATGGAAGAACTGGCCAGGGGAGTAGACCGCTACTGGAGGAAACCGGCTCCGGGCATGCTTCTCTGCTACGAACACGCCCTGCTCCAGATCAGTCACTTGGCCTACGAGTCCCTGACGATCCAGCATCCCGAGGAACCGGAGAACCGCATCCGGGATCAGGTCCAGAGCGCGCTCTCCCTCTACAACGAAAACATGCAGACCAACCCCGGTCTCCCCGAAATCGCTCGCGCCTGCCACAGCTCACCCGCCAACCTGCGCCGCTTGTTTCACAAAACCCTACAAGCTTCGCCGAAGGAGGTCTTCGACCAACTCCGCTACCAACGGGCCATGCAGCTTCTAACCGAGACGACGCTTCCCCTCGCCCACATTGCCGAGCAATGCGGATTTCAGGATCAGAGCGCTTTCTCCCGCGCCTTCAAGAACCATTTCCAGTGCACCCCCCGCGACCTGCGGGCCGGACGCGAGTTGCCATTGCAGAAAGAATAGCACTTGCCATCGCCCCGCGAGACCGACGCACTAAACGCTATGTCTATTCGAGCCATTGTCACGCACCCGGGTGGTGCTCACAAAGATGAGTTCCTCGCCTGCGCCGCGCTCCTCGCTGAGAATCCGGTCCCCATTTCCCGCAGGGATCCAACTCCAGAGAATCTCGCCGATCCTACGATCGCCGTCGTCGACATCGGGCACCAACATGACCCTGAGCTCTGCAATTTCGATCACCACCAGTTTCCACGAGATCACGTCCCGACGTGCGCCCTTTCTCTCGTCCTCCAAAAACTGGACCTCTACGAGGATGCCCAGAAATTCTGCGACTGGCTCGAAGTCGTTGAATGGTTCGATTGTCGCGGCCTCAAGGATACCGCCGAGTGGCTCGGCACAGACCGGGACACCCTCGCCAAGCTAAACTCCCCAGTTGATTCCGGAATCCTTCGTCGCTTCGCCAGTTGCACCGAACACCAACCCGGAGAGCCCATCTGGGAATTGATGCGCATGATCGGCCAGGACATGATCGAATACATCTCCGGCCTTCGCACCCGCTTGACCTTCGTCGATCAGCACGCGGAATTTTGGACCATCGAAGGGAGCGAGGAATCCTTCAAGGCCCTCTTCATGCCCCGCACCGATCCTCTGCCGGATGATCCAGCCGTCGGGCTTTTCCGCTACGTCCAGCAGCAAGGTCTCGAAAACGAGGTCCTGGCCATGATCTATCCGGATAGCCGTGGCACTGGTTACGGTCTGCGCCGATTCAGTGACGACCCCCGACTCGATTTCACTCAAATCGAAAGCGAGCCCGACGTGCACTTCGCGCATGCTCGTGGATTCATCGCCAAGAGTTCAGCCGATTCTGTAGAACGCCTAAAGGAGCTTGTCTCCGCAGCCTGGATCTCCTGATCCGAAACGAAAGGCGCGGGACCAAGCCTCGCCGATCGGGAATAGGAGCGATCGGTGGGAATAGGTCCCCGTCTCCGCAGGATGTGTGAACTTTTCGCGCAAATACGGAAATTAGGTTGAAGACCATGCCCTGATTCTCTCCCCTATAGCTTTGGGCCTGGGGCAGGAAGCAATTGCGACTCGGGTCGGAGTTTTATTTCCTTAGAAGCAGCAACATGAAGAATCTGGGCAACACATCCAAGACCCTCTCTCCCATCGGCCTCTACGATCTGCCCTCCGGGCCGGCGCTGATGGACCAGCCGTTATTGAACAAAGGCACCTCGTTCACCAAAGCCGAGCAGGATGCCCTCGGACTCCGCGGGCTCCTTCCCCCGCGCATCTTTTCCATGGAGGAACAGCTGGAGCGTTCCTTGGCCCAGTTCCGGGGCAAAACAAGCCCACTGGAAAAATATATCTTCCTCGTTTCACTGCAGCACCGCAACGAGACTCTCTTCTACCGTCTGCTCCTCGACCATCTCGAGGAAATGATGCCAATCATTTACACGCCGACGGTCGGAGAAGCCTGCCTCGAATACAGCGGGATTTTCCGAAGCCCCCGCGGTCTTTGGATCACCATCGAAGACAAAGGGAAAATCGAATCCGTCCTCCGCAACTGGCCCCGGCGCGGTGTGCGACTGATCGTGGTGACCGACGGCGAACGCATCCTCGGTCTCGGGGATCTCGGCGCACTCGGCATGGGTATCCCGATTGGAAAACTTGCCCTCTACACCACCTGCGCTGGAGTCCACCCGTATTATTGCCTCCCCATCACCATCGATGTCGGCACCAACAGTGAGCGTCTTCGGGGGGATCCGATGTATATCGGGATGAATCACGAGAGAACCCGGGGGGATGTCTACAACGACTTTATGGAAGAGTTCGTAAATGCCGTCCGAAAGGTCTTCCCCGGATGTCTTCTTCAGTTTGAAGATTTCGGCAACGCAAACGCCTTCCACCTCCTCGAAAAAAATCGTGACCGTATTTGCTGCTTCAATGACGATATCCAGGGAACGGCCGCTGTTGCTCTTGCCGGAATCATTGCCTCGGCCCGCCTGACTGGCGCCCCGATCGAGAAAGAAAAGCTTCTCTTCCTCGGAGCCGGCGAAGCCGGAACTGGCATCGCGGAACTGTTTGTCAGCGCGCTGGAAAGCCACGGCATCGATCGGGAAGCCGCCCGGCGCCAATGCTGGTTTGTCGATTCCAAGGGCCTCCTCGTCCGCGATCGCGGCGACAAGCTCCCCGACCACAAGAAACCCTTTGCCCACGAGGGAGAACATCTTCCCGACCTGTTGAGCGCGGTCAAACACCTCAAACCAACGACCCTCATCGGCGTCGCGGGAGTGGGAGGCGCCTTCAATCAAGATGTCGTCGAAGCCATGTGCGCGTCAAACGAACGACCCGTGATCTTCGCCCTCTCCAATCCGACCAGCAGCGCGGAGTGCACCGCGGAAGAAGCCTACAAATGGAGCCGAGGAAAAGCTGTCTTTGCCAGCGGAAGCCCCTTCAGTCCGGTGACCTATGACGGGCAGACCTTCGAACCCGGCCAAGGGAACAACGTTTATATCTTCCCTGGCGTCGGTCTCGGAGCTTTGGCCTGCGGTTCCACACGGGTGACCCATTCGATGTTCCTCGCCGCGGCCGAGGCCCTCGCTGAAGCCGTTCAGGACAGCGACCTCGCCTGTGGACGAGTCTATCCCAACCTCAAAGGAATCCGCCGCGTTTCCCTCGACATCGCCATCGCCGTTGCCGAAGAGGCTTGGGATCTCGGTCTCGCACAAGTGCCAAAGCCCGAGGACGTGGAGACCTTTATTCAGGAGCAAATGTTCGAGCCCGAGTATCGAGACTACTTTTGCGAGGAATAAGGCCTCGGGCAGCCGGACCACAAGCACTCCGGCTCTCACGCCTTGTTTGACGAGGAGGAACCGGCCGAATCCGGAGATGAGTGAAAGGACCTGGACATTATTGAGACTTTGTCTCAAATTAAACCCATGGACTCTTCTCCTCTACCCAAGGCAAAAAACTGCGGCCTCGCCAGAACGCTCCTCGCAGTCCGCACCTTGCGAGCTTCCTTCCTCGGGAGCCTTCTGGTCGGCCTAACTCTCGGGGCCGTCACATCCAAGGCCCTCTCCGAAACGGAAGCAGATTCACCTCAATCCTCTGCGGAAAAGCTCTTTCCAGAACCCAGTCCCCTGAGTTTCTGGATCGACCTCTATCGCGCTGAACCCGTTCGCTTCTTGGAGGTCATGAACGATCTCTCGACTGTCGATATCATCTACACCGGAGAGATTCACACCCTGGACCGCCACCACTACTGGCAAACACGGATCCTCTCCGGATTGATCGAAAAGAAGAAGGGCCAAGCTGTCCTCGCATTGGAACCCATCGAGCAGTTTCAGCAGCCTCTCGTCGATCGTTTCAACGACGGAGAATTCGACTTCAACGAACTCGCAGAGGCCATGAATTGGTCCAATCGATGGAGTAATTTTGAGGACTATCGCGCTCTACTCGAACTGGCCCAGAAAAACGATGTGCCCGTGCTCGCCTTGAACGCCCGTGCCGAGACCATCCGCAAGATCGGTCGCCAAGGTCTCGAATCACTCTCCCAAGAGGAGCGCAACGAACTTCCCGAGACCCTCAACTTTGACGATCCACAATACCGCCAGCTGCTCAACATGCTGCTCATGGTTCACGCCAGCATGGATGAAAGCGTCCTCGACCGCATTTTCGAAGCGCAAGTGGCCCGGGATGAAAAAATGGCGTCCACGCTCGCAGCCTTCCTCAGCCAACCGGGAAACCAGAACAGGACGGCTTTGGTCATCGCTGGTTCGGGCCATATCCAATATGGGCTCGGGACAGTTTCTCGAGTTCGCTCCCGTCTGCCAGAAAAGAAGGATCGAATCGTTCTCATGACTGAAAGCGGAGAACTCGTGCTCTCCGAGGAGGAGGCTGCCATGTCCCGAGACATCTCCATCACCCACGAAGATCTCCGCTTCCTCCAGCAACCCAAAGCCGATTACCTTCAAGTCACTGAACTGCAAGAGTGAGATCCAGCCTCTCGGGTATCACCGCCTTTCCCGAAACTGACCGGGAGAAGAGCCAAAGCGCTGCTTGAAGGCGCGCGAGAAGGCGGAGAAACTTTCATAGCCGCATTCAAGCGCGATCTCTCCGATCTTTAGGGTGCTGGCCTGCAAAAGGTGCCGGGCGTGATTCGTGCGAATCCGTTGCAAAAGTTCTCGGGGAGTGATTCGCAGATGACGGCGTAGATAGCGCTCCAGAGAGGAGCGGGACAACCCCGCGCGAAGCGTCAGGTCTTCGACTGAAATTCCATTCTTCAATTCTCGATGAGCGAAAGTTACGAGATCCGCTAAATCTGCATAATCAGCAGGAAGATCGACCGAATGGTCAACCGGTCGACTCATTCCATAAGTCCCAATGACTTCACCTTCGGCCGACAGAATCGGATACTTGCTGGTCATGTTCCAACCGACAACTCCGGTAGATGCCATGACCAACTCAGGCTTGTTGACGATCGGAGGCCCCCCACGGATCAGCGAAGCATCGTCTTCCATGTAAACCATGGCCAGCTCGTTGAAATAAAGATCACTGTCCAAAGTGCCCAAGACCTCTTCCCGGGACAAACGCGCCGACTCCGCCAAAGCCAAATTGCACCAGACAAACCGCCCTTGCACATCCTTCACCCAAAACATCAGATCCTCCATGAGATCCCAAAGCGGACGATCCGCGAAAGCGGCCAAGTCGACGGATGGATTCTTGAACGGTTTGGACATCACTCTTTGAACTGACGAATTCTGCACAATTTTGGAAGAGTCTGGGCATTGTCAAACCCAGAGCACTCTGGTAACGTACCTTCATGAGCCGAGCAGTTACCCTCTTCACCGGTCAATGGGCCGACCTTCCTCAGGATGAACTATTTCCACTCGTCAAAGAGATGGGATACGATGGCGTCGAACTCGCCTGCTGGGGCGACCACTTCGACGTCGATCAGGCGCTTGAGGATGAGTCCTACATCCCCAATCTGTGGAAAAAGCTTCAAGAGCACGGGCTGACCTGTCACGCCATTTCCAATCACCTCGTCGGGCAGGCGATCTGTGATCCCATCGACGACCGTCATAAAGCGATTCTCTCCGACAAGATCTGGGGAGACGGCGATCCTGAAGGCGTCCGCCAACGGGCTGCGGAAGCGATGAAAGACACCGCTCGGGCCGCTCGCAAATTCTTCGATGCACGACCGGACGAGACGGTGATTCACCCGGTCGTGAACGGCTTCACCGGATCCTCGATCTGGGCCGCTCTCTACGCCTTCCCCCCGACTTCGCAGGAATATCTCAACAAGGGCTACGAGGACTTTGCCAAACGCTGGCTTCCCATCCTCAATGTCTTCGAAGAAGTCGATGTCAACTTCGCCCTTGAGGTCCACCCGACTGAAATTGCCTTCGACACCGCTTCTTCCGAACGGGCCCTTGCCGCGGTCAATCAGCACAAACGTTTCGGGTTCAACTACGACCCCAGTCACCTCGCCTATCAGGGAGTCGACTACGTTCAGTTTATCCGCAAATTCTCCGACCGCATCTACCACGCCCACATGAAAGACGTCTGGTGGGGTCATGGCGACGGCTCTGTCGGAGTTTTTGGAGGACATACCGAATTCACCGATCCGCGACGCTACTGGGACTTCCGCTCGCTGGGTCATGGAGACGTCCAGTTCGAAGACATCATCGTGGCACTGAACGATATCCAATACGCTGGCCCCCTTTCCGTGGAATGGGAAGACGGCCGTATGGACCGCGTTCACGGCGGCACCGAAGCCGCTGCTTTTGTCCGAAAGATCGACTTTGAGCCCAACAAGCTGGCGTTCGACGCTGCTTTTGATAAGAGCAACCAGTAACTCTGCCAACAACTGGACAGCAAGAAACGCCCTCCCCAGCCAACTTCCAAACCTCCCAACCTCTAAACCTCTGAACTTCCAAACCTCTTAACTTCTTCCTAGAATCCAATGACACAACCACGCAAAATTCGCATGGGTATGGTTGGCGGTGGCCATGGTGCCTTTATCGGTGCCGTTCACCGCATCGCCGCAAATATTGACGGCCAAGTTGAACTCGTCTGTGGGGCCTTCTCCTCCGACTCCGACCGCTCCAAGGCCTCCGGCAAAGACTTATTCCTCCCAGAGGACCGCTGCTACAGCGACTACGCAACCATGATGACCGCAGAAAAGTCGCTCCCGGAAGGAGAGCGTATGGACTTCGTCGCCATCGTCACCCCCAACCACGTCCATTTCCCCGTGGCCAAAGCCGCTCTGGAAGCTGGCTTCCACGTTCTCTCCGACAAACCGGCAACTCTGAATTTGGCAGAGGCACAAGAGCTCGCGGCTCTGGTTGAGAAGACAGGTCTAAAATATGGTCTGACCCATAACTACACCGGATACCCGATGGTCAAACAGGCCAGAGCTTTGGTCCGCAACGGAGAGCTCGGAACCATCCGCAAAGTGGTCGTCGAGTATCCACAAGGTTGGCTCGCCACTCCCGTCGAGAAAGAGAACAACAAGCAAGCCTCTTGGCGAACTGATCCCGAGAAGTCTGGCGCCGCTGGATGCATCGGCGACATTGGCACCCACGCAGAGAACCTTGCCGAATATATTTCAGGACTGCAGATTGAGGAACTCGCAGCCGACCTCACCCGATTCGTCGACGGTCGCATGCTCGACGATGACGGCTCGGTTCTCCTCCGGTTTGCAGGTGGCGCCAAAGGCATCCTCTACGCCTCACAAGTATCGGTAGGTGAAGAGAATTCCCTCACCATTCGCGTCTACGGTGAAAAAGGAGGACTTGAGTGGCACCAAATGGAGCCGAACACCCTCCTAGTACACCGCTTGGGCGAGCCCACGCAAATCCAGCGCACCGGGAACGACTACTTGGATTCGTCATCTACTGATCACGCACGAATCCCGCCGGGCCACCCCGAGGGATACCTCGAAGCCTTCGCCAACCTCTATCGTAATTTTGCGGCCGATATCGCTTCCGATCTCCTCGGCACCGAGGCTCCGCCTTATGCGAGCGATTATCCCACCGTCTCCGATGGGGTCCGCGGCATGGCCTTCATTCAAGCAGTTGTCGAAAGCTCCTCCAACAACGCGGCTTGGACGAAACTTCCTCTGTAATCCCATGACAACATCCCTCAAACCAGTCGGACTCGGCATCATCGGGTGCGGAAAAATTTCACAAGCCTACTTCGACGGCGCCAAAACCTTTGAGATCCTCAAAGTCGTCGGCTGCGCAGACCTTAATCCCGCCGTTTCTCAAGCTCAGGCGAAAGCTAATGGCTGCGAGGCGATGAGCGTAGACGAACTTCTTGCCCATCCCGAAATCGAGCTCGTCATCAACCTGACGATCCCCGCAGCTCACGCAGAAGTCTCGCGAAAGATCCTCGAAGCCGGCAAACACAGTTATTGCGAAAAGCCAATCACCGTCGATCTGGAAGACGCACAAGAGCTGCTGGCCTTGGCTAAGGAAAAAGACCTTCTCGTCGGCTCCGCGCCCGACACCTTCCTCGGAGGAGGCATCCAGACCTGTCGCCAAATTATCGATTCCGGCGCCCTCGGTCGTATCGTTAGCGGAACCGCCTTCATGATGGGCCGTGGCCCTGAGTCCTGGCATCCCAACCCCGGATTCTACTATTTGAAGGGAGGAGGCCCTGTTCTGGACATGGCGCCCTACTACCTGACGGCTCTCATTAACCTGATCGGCCCCGTGGCCAGTGTTCAGGCTCATACCTCAAAGGCCTTCGAGACTCGCATTGCCACCTGTAAAGAACACAATGGCGAAGAACTTCCAGTCGAAGTTTCAACCCACTGCTCAGCCATCCTTGAGTTTGTTTCCGGCGCGGTCATCACCGCCGTTTTCTCCTTCGATGTACCCAAGCACGGTCATTCTCCAATCGAACTCTATGGGACGAAAGGTTCCCTTAAGGTCCCAGATCCAAACACCTTTGGAGGACCGGTTCAGCAATACCTTCTGGATTACGAGGAGAAAGAGTGGAAGGACGTCGAACTCACCTTTGGCTACGACAGTAATATGCGAAGCATCGGAGCCGCTGACATGGCCTACGCGATCCGCACCGATCGACCCTACCGCGCCAACGGTGATGTCGCCACCCACGTTCTGGAAGTCATGCACGCCTTTGAGAAATCATCGGACTCGCAGCAAGCCGTCACCATCAGCAGTCGTCCCGAGAGGCCGAAGGCCCTCCCGGAGGGATTGGTCGAGGGACTGCTGGACGAGTCGTAGGGAATATCTCCCCCGGGGTATCGCAGTCCTCCGCCGATCGAGATTCGAAGCCAATTCGGCCGAACGACTAAAGTCGATCGGGAACCTCCTTCTTTCTCGTATGTCTTTTCCAGCGTGAGCTCGTCGAATGCAGGCGTGCGATGGGCTTCGGCGGGAGAAGGTATCGAGATGCCGCTCTAACGGGCGAGAGCTGGAAGCTCACGCTACTTTCACGTTTCGGCGGGTCTCCCTTTGAACCCCCGAAGGCACATCTAAACTCGTACCGTGTACCCCGCAGGCGCGGGAAAACGGTTGCGCCAGTGAGGCGGAGTTGAGGCAAGATCGGTTTCCCCTCGCCAGCGAGATGCACGGGACCGAACTCGATACCTTCGCAGAGTTTCACTGACGCTCTACTAGCTCAGCAAAGAATAAACGCCAAACCCAATCAGTGGCGCGGCAATGATGCCGATGAGGGCCACCAAACCATCTTGCGTGGTCAGGGACATCCCCATCAGCGTCAGGACAATCCCAGCAGTTGAGGCGAGGAAAGGGAGTGGTTCCAAAGGCGGCATCGTCGCCGCGACGAGAATACAAAACACCGCTACAAATCCGGCTCCCACTCCTCGGGTGAGAACCCGCATCCGGGGACGCATGAATCGGTCCACAAATCCAGCGGGGCGCATGAGCATCTCCATCCCTTTCCGAATTTTATTCCCGGCGATTTTCTTTCGTAGAATCCAGTCCGGCAGCCAAAAGTGATCTCGCCCCACGAGCATCTGTCCCGCTGAGACAATCACGATCAAAGCAACCGTCGAAGGAACTCCCGGAATCCCGCTGAGAGGAGAAATCGCAATCAATCCCGCCAAGAGTAATAGCGGCCCAAAGGAACGAGAACCCGTCGTTTCAATCATATCCCGGACCGACATTTCCTCCTTCTCTTCCCCTTTTTCACGGAGGCGTTGAAGGATGTCTTGGATGTCGGTTTTAGATTGAGAGTCCATAATATTACCCTCACAGAAAAGCTTCCCGTCTTGAAGATCAACCGAGCCCCCCTACTCCGAAAGTCGTAGGCACTCGAACTTGCGAAATCGAGGCACGAAACCACCGCACCAAGATGGTTGGGCCCGAGGGCAAACCGGGAGGACGAACTGGAGCCGCTCCTACGTGCGAGAGCTGGAAGCTCACGCTACTTTCACGATGCGGCGGGTTTCCGACCGCAACTCCGAAGACACATCAAAATCGTACCGTGTATCCCGCAGGTGCGGGAAAACGGTTGCGTCAGTAAGGCGTTGGTGAGGCAGAGTCCGTTTTTCCTCGCCTGCGGGCTGCACGACGGAACTCTAAACATCCCGGGTTCAAGCCTTGGTCTGCAGATGCCGCTCCTACGGGCGAGAGCTGGAAGCTCACGCTACTTTCATGTTGCGGCGGGTTTCCCGCCGCAACTCCGAAGACACATCCAAAATCGGACCGTGCTGCTTCAGGAAACGGTTGCGTCAGTGAGGCGTAGAAGAGCCAGAGTCCGTTTTTCCTCGCCTGCGGGAAAACAGTACGGAAATAAAGACCTTCCCTGAATTCAGCTTTGCTTACCAGATGCCGCTCCTACGTGCGAGAGCTGGAAGCTCACGCTACTTTCACGTTGCGGTGGGTTTCCCACCGCAACTCCGAAGATACATCCAAAATTGGACCGTGCATCCCGCAGATTCGGGAAAACGGTCGGCACCCAGACAAAAAAAGAGGGACATTCACTGTCCCCCTTTTGGTTCTCCGAGGCATTTCCTCGGATCTCTTTAAATTCGATCAACCGATGCTGGCGAGAATCTGATTCAGGGTTGCGCTGGGGCGCATGGCTTCACTTACCTTCTTCTCATCGAAGTGGTAGTAGCCCCCGATGTCGGCAGGCTTGCCCTGGGCGGCAATGAGTTCTTCGACGATCTTCGATTCCTCAGCACTGAGCTTCTCGGCGATCGGTGCGAAAATGGCCTTCAGCTCCGAATCTTCGTTCTGCTCCGCCAACTCCTGGGCCCAATAGAGGGCGAGGTAGAAGTGGCTCCCACGGTTATCGATTCCGCCAATGCGGCGCGTCGGAGACTTGTCGTTCTCCAGGAAGGAGCCTGTAGCCGCATCGAGGGTCTTGCCAAGAATCTTGGCCTTTGGCTTGTCGAATACCTTGGCCAGATGCTCAAGAGAGACGGCCAACGCAAGGAATTCCCCGAGAGAATCCCAGCGGAGGTAGTTCTCCTTCACAAACTGTTGGACGTGCTTGGGAGCGGAACCTCCAGCACCGGTCTCGAAAAGGCCTCCCCCTTTCATCAGAGGAACGATGGAGAGCATCTTGGCGCTCGTGCCGAGTTCCAAAATCGGGAAAAGGTCGGTCAGGTAATCGCGGAGAACGTTTCCGGTCACCGAAATCGTGTCCTCGCCCTTGAAGGCCCGTGCGAGAGAAACCGTGCAGGCTTCGAACGGAGGAAGGATGCGAATGTCGAGACCTTCCGTGTCGTGATCCTTCAAGTATTCTTTGACCTTGAGGAGAATCTGCGCGTCGTGAGCGCGGGTTTCGTCGAGCCAGAAGATGGCCGGCGTTTCGCTGTCGCGTGCACGCGTGACCGCCAGCTTCACCCAATCGCGAATCGGGTCGTCCTTGGTCTGGCAGGCGCGCCAGATGTCACCTTCTTCCACTTGGTGCTCGAAGAGGACCACACCCGCTTCGTCAACGACGCGGATCGATCCCTTGCCGGGCGCTTCAAAGGTCTTGTCGTGCGAACCGTATTCCTCCGCCTTCTGAGCCATGAGCCCGACGTTTGGGACGGTCCCCATGGTCTTGGGGTCGAAGGCACCGTTCTTTTTGCAGAAGTCGACCACGGCCTGGTAAATGCCGGCGTAGGAGCTATCGGGAATTACCGCAAGGGTGTCCTGAGTCTCATCTTTGGCATTCCACATTTTCCCACCGACGCGGATCATGGCCGGCATCGAGGCATCGACAATGACGTCACTCGGAACGTGGAGGTTGGTGATCCCCTTGTGCGAGTTAACTTGGGCCAGATCCGGACCGTTCTCGTAGGCCGCTTGGATATCGGCTTCGATCTCAGCCTTCTTGTCTTCCGGAAGCTTTTGGATCTTGGCAACCAGGTCGCCAAACCCGTTGTTAAAATCGACATCGAGCTCGGCCAACGTGTCGGCGTGCTTCTCGATGAGGTCGCGGAAATAAACCTGGACTGCGTGGCCGAAGATGAGCGGATCCGAGACCTTCATCATCGTCGCCTTGAGATGGAGCGAGAACAAGACGTCGTCTTCCTTCGCCTTGGCAATCTGCTCCTCGAGGAACTCGACTAGAGCCGCCTTGCTCATGCAGGTGCCGTCGAGGATTTCCCCTGCCTTCAGCGGAGTCGCTTCCTTGAGAACCTGAGTGGAACCATCGTCTCCGACAAACTCCATTTTGACCGTGACCGGGCCGTCGGTCGTGAACGACTTCTCGTTCGCGAAGAAATCACCCTGGCCCATGGTCGCGACGGTCGTCTTCGAATCCTCCGACCATTCTCCCATGGAATGAGGATACTTGCGGGCGTATTCTTTGACGGCTTTTGGTGCGCGGCGGTCCGAATTCCCTTCGCGCAAGACCGGATTCACCGCACTCCCCTTGACCTTGTCGTAGCGGACGCGAATTTCCTTCTCCTTGTCGTTCTGGGGATCGACCGGGTAATCCGGCAGCGGGTATCCCTTTTTCTGCAGCTCCTCGATCGCGACCCGCAGTTGCGGCACCGAGGCACTGATGTTCGGGAGCTTCACGATGTTGGCCGCCGGGTCCTGAGTCCAAGCTCCCAATTCGGCCAAGTGATCGCCGATCTTCAAATTATCCGGCAAATAGTCCGGAAAAAGGGCGATAATTCGCCCGGCGAGAGAAATGTCACGCGTTTCCAACTTGATCCCGCAGGGCTTCACAAATGCCTGAATAATCGGGAGGAGGGAATACGTCGCCAAGGCCGGCGCTTCGTCGGTCTTCGTGTAGATAATGGTAGGCTGATCGGACATACGGTTCTCTTCCTAGGCGTAAATCGATGAGTTTGGAAGGGCTTTTCTACTCTATCAGCAGATTTTATCGTAACACAGCCATGATTTCAGAAGAGATGATACCCCGGAAAACGGAGGATTCTCCGCCCAATTTCTTCAATTCTTCGGAAAATCGTTGTATCGGAGCAAGACTTCCACCCTTCTTCTCCACTGTGGAAACGACCTCGCCCCCTTCCCTATCCCTGCGTCAATTGACCAAGCGATTCCGCACGGTCACCGCAGTCGATCATGTCGACCTTGATATATTCCCCAGAGAAGTCGTGGCCCTCCTCGGGGCAAACGGTTCGGGGAAATCGACGACCTTCCGACTGCTGCTCAACATTTATCGCGCCACGAGTGGCCAGGCCCTTCTCCTCGGAAAATCCTCTCGCGCCCTCGACGGCCAGGACTTCGACGAGGTGGGATACATCGCCGAGGGCCAAAAATTACCGACCTGGATGACCGTCTCGGCATTCATCCGTTACTGCGCCTCCTTCTACCAAGAATGGGATACGGAAATGGAGGAGCGGCTTCTCGCCGGCTTTGGTCTCCCTCTCCAGCAGAAGATCAAGCATCTCTCCCGTGGCCAACGGATGAAGGTGGCGGTGGCCAGTGTTCTGCCAGCCCGCCCCAAGGTCGTCCTCATGGATGAGCCCTTCAGCGGTCTGGATGTCGAAACCCGCGCCCAACTCGGCAATCTCCTGCAAAAACTTTCTCAGGATCATGGCCTGACCATCGTGATTACGACCCACGATGTGGAAGAGGTCGAAGTGGCCGCCTCCCGCATATCCCTCCTCAATCGAGGGCAGCTTAAGGTGAATGAACCGATGGCGGGCTACCTCCAAAGACACCGATTCGCCTCCATCGAAAAAGGCAAGCTCGGCGACCTTCCTCCGGAAATCGCGAAGCAGATCGCTCCGATGCCCAATTTGGCCGGCGAATCCACGGAGCACTTCGTTGCCACCTACAATGACGACTTCGCCCAGAAAATCGACGCAATTTCAGGAGTGCAGATCCGCTTCGAGCCGATGAATCTCCGTCAAATCCTCACCGCGCATTCCCTCCCCCTGTCATGAGCGCCTCTCTAAATATTCTCCGCAAAGACCTTCGGCTCTACCGCTGGGGTTGGATCTTCGCACTCGTCCTCGGGGCCGTGAACGTCTACCTCCACGGGACTACTGCCGGTCTGGTTGAGAGCGACCTCAACGAGGCTCTAGGAACATTTTCCGGTTTTGGCCAAGCCCTGCTTCCCTTCTTTCTCTTCGCGTTGGTCACGCAAAAAGAAAACCTCGTCGATCCGGACGCCTACTGGCTCGGGCGACCGATGCCCCGTTTGCAGATCCTCGCGGCGAAGCTATTCTTTGTCGCCATCATACTCGGGATCTTTACGAGCTCGGATGCGCTGGTCCTCCTCCTCAACCAAGGGGCATCCAGAGTTCCATTTGTCCTCGCCGGTTTCTTCACCCTCTTCGTTTCATGGATCAGCCTCGTCTTTCTGGGAGCCCAGACCAAGTCTCTGCCCTGGCTCCTGGCCTTTCTGGTCCTCTTCTACATCGGGCTGATGATTGTGGGCTTCCTGGCCGGAGCCATCATCCCCGACGACTCGATCATTGAAGATTTTTTCCAGGCCCTGCCACAACTTCCGTCTGACACCCCGACGCATACCGTTGCGCTTTTCCAGACCTCGTTCTGGTTTGTGGCCGGAATCGCAATCCTCGCATTCTACTACAAATCCCGGCGAAGAAAAACCGCCTGGGTATTTCTGGCAGTTGGGGGAATCGGTGCATTGGTGCTCACCCCCTCAAACGACCCTCAGGACCGCCCTCAGCAAGTTGCTGGAACCGGCACCGAGACATTTCAGGCTAAGATCATTGGGATCCAAAAGATCGGCACGCAGCATTCCAATGACGCAACTTCGGAACGATATGCCTTCGTTCTCGAATCGAATACCTCCGGCCTCCCCGAAAACGCGTGGATCCAGACGCGTAACTTAGAACTGAGGACGGAGGAGAACCGCAATCTCTTCTATGGTGATCAGCAGCCGAGGACAAGGACCTCTCAAAAGATCAGTGGCCAGCCATTGGCACCCTCAAATCAGTTTCTCATCGAAGCCTTTTCGATCAACCGAGAGCGCCTCGACACCTTTCCCGTTTCCGGTTTACAAGCCTATCTCTCGGTCGAAATCAGCTACTTCTCGGCACAGGAAGTCGGGAGGATCTCAGTGCGTCCCGACCAAGGTTTCGCGAACAACGGCAACCGCCTCCTGATCTCGTCCTTCGACGAGAATGCCAACCATCTAGAGGTCCAGATCTCCGCCTACCTGCCCTCCCCCATTTTCGAGCCGAAAGAGTTCAGTGCGTACTCGGAAGGCCTTCGCGGGATCTATTCTTTCGCCCTGGCCATGCCAGACCAGCCCGAGCCGGTTCCCTTCACCATGAACGGCATCAGTTCTTCCCTGTCCGATTCCTACGAAACCCGTATCGAAGTAGACTTGCCGACAGGCGTAAATGCAAACGAGTGCGAATTGGTCATCTACAAGCGAGTTCTTCTCAAAAGGACAAGCCAGAGCTTTCAGGGCGACGATCTTTCCCTTCCTCCGAATTGACCCAAATCTCCAAGCCTAAACCCGTTAGCCCTCAGGAAAAATTCAGGCGGCCAAAACTTCGAAACTCGGCGTCGGGATTCTCCTGACGCCAAGTTTCCCGTGAATGTAATCCTCTCCGCCGAGCAGGAAGGTCTGACAGTCCGCAGTGACTCCGGCCGACGCCCCGGACACCGTGTCGCCCACAATGGTAGCCCATCCAAGTCCTTACCACGACTACAACGGGGACTCTGACATCAATTGTAAGTCTACATATACCCAACAGAAAAGACGATATGTAATTATCGCCGATCCAATTTCCGAACAAAATTCATTGATCTGCTAATTTCCCAAGATAATATGTCAAAATCCCATAATCACTAGTTCATCAAAAATGGAATGATTAAGAAGATTAGAAATCTTTGCATCTGCTTCGCTATTTCTCCGGTCGCATTTCTGATTGTATGGACGATGCTGGGCGAAATAGGCTCTTTGAATTCTATCCACATCGAAGAAACGATGATGGAAATGATTTCGACCCTAGGAATTGTTGTGACAGTTACATCAGCTACTGGCGCAGTTATAGCCCAAAAGAGAATGCACAGAATGGAGGCTTATGAATTTGAACGAAAGTAAGGATAAACCAGTCGGAGCAGGACAACCCGATAACTCGCCCGCACACCCTAAAAATCAATCGGACTCCTGAGCCTTGTGGGCTCGTTGTCTGGTCTCCACGTTCAGGAAGCTTCGAAAAAGAGAAACTCCTTCACTGTAGATTTTCGCCGCTTATGTGCGCTTATCCGCTCCGACGGAACAGAAAGAGAGAAATATATAAGCGTAGATCAGCGAAAATAAGCGGTCTCCAGCTATGCTGGATCTTCCTCTTCCTTCTATTTTAGAAAGTTTCATGAGCACCGAAGCCAACTACCACGAACAAGTCGATTGTGGACAACTCCATTCGCGCCTCCGTCACCCCCCATGCCGCCTCTTGATGTAACGTAAGAAGAAATGAACCGCTTTGCTACAGTTCAAGATTTACCATCAATCGCAGACCTTCGCTTTCGAATGTTTGATGAAATAGGCACCACCGGGCAGCTAACCGATAATTTCCTCTCAAAAACTATAAATTTCTACACAAGTGAATATGAAAACAAAGTATGCATTCATGTTGTGTCCGAAAGCGACAACTCAATCATTGGATGCGCAGGAGGATTGATACGGAAAGATGAGTTCCTTCAGGCTTCCTTCAAACAACCGAACTATGGCTACCTAATGGACGTCTACGTCCTTCCCAACTTCAGAAGAAAAGGAGTCGCGAGATCTATGATCGAAATGCTCTGGGGATGGTTTGAAGCATCAAACATTTCGACAGTAAATCTAGACGCATCTCGATTAAGTGGCGACCTCTACGAAAAATTGGGGTTTAAATCTTCAATCCAGATGACAAGAAAGATAAACACATAGCTCGCCGATGGAGATAACGGCTAAGGTCTGAACTCCCCTCGACGTTCGAAATAGAGATGACCCAGGAGAGAACGACATATCATTTTGAGAGACCACGCTCCCAGAGAGTCGGCTCTGTCCTCTGTCGCCTCCCTCTCGGTTTGGTCGGATTATCTCTCGCCGCAGTATGGGTCTTTGTCCTCACCATGGGATCTTGGTGGGCCATATTTCCATTGATTGTCTCTCTATTGTTATCATACGGATTTTTGTATTCTCTGGTTAGATACATACTCTTCCCCCATGAGAAAATGTGTCTAGCTATAGAGGAGAGAGGTATCGGTTTTGGCAAAACCGAACCTGATCTGTGGATTTTTTCAGATGGGATCGATTCCCTCGTGAAGAAGAAAGACGGATGGTATGAGTTACATCACGTTAATGGGACTTTTTTGACCTTCCCGTCGGACATCATCGATCATTCGGATGTTGATTTTATTCATCAGAAAATAGATTCGAACAAGGCCAGTGCAGCCAATCCCCGACAAGCTTCACGTTCTGGAAATTGCTGCCTGGCGACGTCATGTCGAAAATGAACAAAAAGACATTGGCAAAGATCGCTGTTCTAACCGCGACAGTTTTGAGCTTGATCGCCATTCTGGCAGCCGAGGCGATTGTTTCCGGCCGAAGTGACGGTTACGTTCATAGCGAAGTAACGGATTTGCCGAACTGCGATACTGCATTGGTCCTAGGTTGCTCTCCGGTTTTGAGCGATGGCAGAGAGAACTTGTTCTTCAGATACAGGATCGAGATGGCCCATGAACTCTACAGATCCGGCAAAATCCATACATTGATAGTCAGTGGTGACAATCACAGTGTCGACTACGACGAGTCAACCGCGATGAAAGAGGCGCTCGTTGAGCTCGGAGTGCCCCAGGAGCGTATTTTCTGCGACTATGCGGGATTCAGCACACTCGACTCGGTTGTCAGAGCGAAAGAGATTTTTGGACAAGACGAGTTTGTTGTCGTCTCTCAGGAGTTCCACAATCGCAGAGCCGTGTTCATCGGTCGTAGCAAAGGACTGACGATCCATGGGATCAACGCGAAGGAAGTCGTGATGAGGCATTCGATCAAGACGAAGATCAGAGAGAAGTTGGCCAGAGTAAAAACAGTTCTAGATATTTGGGTTTTCGGCAGAGAACCCCGGTTTTTAGGCGAGAGAATCGAAATCCAGAATACATGACCAGTCGGCCCATACGCAGCACCCCCCTCCACTTCCCATGGAAGCACCTCCCGTCCGAGCAAGAGAGTACTCTTGAGGGTAGACCTGAAGAATCCATACGACCTCGATCGAGAAAAATCCGCTATTTTAGACCGGAATGTGTTGCTCCCTTTTCCGTTCGATCTTGATTCTCAGCTGCCCCAAGTTCTAACTTGCCAACGAGCGAACTGGCTTTCTAAAATGGGAGCAAGATCGACTCAAATTCATCCTGCACCCTCCCTTCCTAGCCTAATTTAGCTGAACGAGCTCTGATTCGATCCTCTCCCATGGTAACTATTATTCGCGTAGTCCTTCTCGCTTTGATCAGTTTACCACCACTGGCTTATTCGAATTCCGGGGCGCTGATCGTCGTGGGGCTTTCCGGTGACAATCGAATCGCTGAACAGCATAAAGAATTGGCCGGACGCACGGCGGAAGCTCTCAAAGAACGCGGTATTCCCGAAGATCAGATACGCGTGCTCATCACCGGGGTGACGAGGCAGAGTATTCTGGATGCACTGGATGAACAGCTCAGCCACACGGTGCCCGGCGACGAATTTTGGCTCGTTTTACTGGGGCATGGCGGATTGGGCCGCGACAATGAACCACTATTTCAAGTTCGGGGCCCACGCTTGAAAGCCACTGATCTACGAGAGGCACTCCTTAAATATCCTAGTCTGCGCCCTGTCGTCCTGCTCGGTTTTGATCGAAGTGGTGGCTTTTTGCCCCATTTCGAGGCTCTTCCCGCGTGGGGAATCACAGCGACCTCCAGCGCCGCGGAACGCAATTTACCTCGTTTCACTGCCTATCTAGTCGAAGCATTGGAGGATTCGCCGCAGGCGGATATCCCCTTGTTGACGGCTCGCGCGGCCGAACGCACTCAGGACTATTATGAGAGCCATCGTCTCGCCCGCACCGAAGAAAGCCGTCTTTACGATCCGCAGTCGGGAGAGTTCTTGCAGCCACCCTTCGGCGTTTCAGATTTGCAGGCCGAAGCCGGGCAGACGACTCCGGCCATAGAAGCGTTTTCCGAATTATTGGCCTCGGAAATCGAAATCCCGAAATCCAATAAGGAGGAGCGGTTTACCGAACTGCCGGCGAGTGAAGAAACACGAGCGTTGATCGCCGAGGCGAAAAAGGCTCCCAACCCTGCCCATTTTTCCGGCCTGATATTGCGTCGAGAAATCGAGCTTACCGTCACACCGAGCTATCAAGCGACCCGGCGTGAGCGCTTACGGGTCTACCTCGCCAATGAGGACTCCTTTGATCAGTGGGCGAACTACCAATTACCAATGAATCCACCGGTGCAGATGTCTCGCATCGAGTCAGCTCGGTTAATTCTGCCAGATGGCCGTTCGCGTGTGATGGGGAGATTCCCCGAAACCGACGATAATTCCAACCAATCCTCGATCAACCAGCTCTATTTTCCCGGAGTGGAACCAGGCTCTCTGGTTGAAGTCGAATTCGTAACGGATTCAAGGGCTCGACAGGATATCCCCGCCTATTACACCGAGATTCCCCTCCAACTCGGTCTCCCCATCCTATCCAGCGAAATCACCCTCAACCTACCCGCGGACGAAGCATTCCACTTTCACCTGGCCAATCTCGACACCGCACCGACGAAAATCGAAGACGAGCAAAGCAGGAAATACACTTGGCAAATGAACCCTCTACCCGCCTACGAACCGCTCCCCTACGATCCTGACCCGAGGGAGTGGGCCGGATGGCTGGGCGTCTCTTCCATCCCCTCCTGGGAGCAGTTTACAGACTGGTTCTCCCGCATCTCGGAAGGAGCCTTTGAGGCGAGCCCTGAGGTGGTTGCGCTTGCCGAATCCATCGCCGCGGATCAACCCGACCAAGAAGACCGCATACGGGCCGCCTACGAATATGTGTCCGCAATGCGTTACACCGCCATTGAAATCGGCGTTCAGGCCTTTCGGCCACGCACTCCCGGCCAAGTGCTGGCGCAGGGATACGGCGACTGCAAAGATAAGGCCAACTTGCTCACGGCTCTCCTTCGAGAGATGGACATCCCGGCACAAATCGCCCTGATCAATCGCTTTTCATTCACGGAACCTGAATTCCCGGGCTGGCAGTTCAATCATGCGATTGCCTACGTTGAGCCGACCGAGAAGCACCCCGGCGGGCTCTGGCTCGACGCTACTGAAAGAACGACCTCTTACGGAGAACTCGCCCCGGGCAATGCTGGCCGCCAAGCGCTGATCATCGATCAATCCGGCGAGGGAAGATTCCGTCTCGCTCAACCGGACTCCCGTATAAAGAAGCTGGAAACTTGGACATTGACCCCAGACGAAGGCCGTTGGTCGGCGATCTACAACCGCGTCCTCGACAACGCTCTCCAGCGTCAGATCAGCGGAAAATCTCCCCAACAGCGAAATTACATTCTACGGGCGTGGATCAAGGCTTTAAATCCTTCCAGCCAATTTGAGATTCAGACCGTCTCCATCCTCGAAGAAGACCATACCGATCCGGCGATCATTCGTGCCCAAGTCTCCCTCGCCGACGGAACTCTTCCCCAGCCCAGTATTCCTTGGCGGGACGCTTTTCTCTCTCCTGTCCGCGACCGCCCGCTCCAGCTTGGTGAAGCACCCACTCAGTATACGCAAGTGATCACGATGCCTGCGCCCCCGGCAGAGTCCCTGCCGGACGATTTTCGAAATACAGTAGGTTCCGACTATATTGATTGCCGCATCATTTGGAGCCGCTCAAATCAGGACGAGATCCTTCGCTCCGCCGTCATTGAAATCCGCGAACCCGTCATTCCTTCGGAAGCGTATCCAGCGGTTCGGAAGGCTTTCAGGGAATGGTGGCAGCAGCTCAATTATGATTTCGCACTCATCTGAATATAGAACCGTGCTCTCAGAAAAACTATATTCACACAAGTCAGCCTGAAGCAGGCATCACTACTATTATCCATGTCACAATCGCAATTATCCGAACCTGCATCCGAAACGGACGCCTCCCTCAATGAACGCGACATAGAGTTACTGCGAAACGCACCCGAGCTTTACCATCAAATCTGCAACGAACTCGGCAAGCGTATCATCGGTCAGCGCGATGCGATCCGGCATCTTTTTATTGCTCTGATGGCACGCGGGCACTGCCTCATGATTGGTGTCCCGGGCCTCGCGAAAACTCTTCTCGTGCAAAGCTTGGCCGATATCCTCGACCTCGACTTTCAGCGCATTCAATTTACGCCCGACCTCATGCCGGGTGACATTACGGGCTCCGAAATTCTCGAAGAGGGAGACGATGGCAAGCGCTACTTCCGTTTCGCCAAGGGTCCCCTGTTTATCCAACTTCTGTTGGCCGACGAGATCAACCGCACGCCCCCCAAAACTCAGGCTGCGCTCCTTGAGGCGATGCAGGAAAAACATATCACCGTAGCTGGACACACTCATCAGCTTCAGGCCCCGTTCTTCGTTCTCGCCACCCAAAACCCTGTTGAACAAGAAGGCACTTACACTCTACCGGAAGCCCAACTCGATCGCTTCATGTTCAACCTCACGATCGATTATCCCTCCCATGAAGAGGAAGTCGAGATCCTCCTCTCGACCACGGTGGATCGGAACGCCACCCTCAGCAAGCTGCTCGATGCTGATCGCATCCTCGCTCTCCAACACGCAGTGCGCCAAATTCCGGTTCCGCGTTCGGTAGCTGACTACGTAGTCCACCTCGTGCAAGCCACGCGCCCGGATCATCCGGACTCGCCCGACTTCATTCGCCGCTACTTACAATGGGGTGCTGGCCCGCGAGCTTCGCAAAACCTCGCATTGGCTGGAAAAGTTATCGCCATGCTCGATGGCCGATTCAATGTCGCCAAGGAAGACATTATCGAGGCGGCTCCTCTCGTTTTGCGCCACCGCCTATTGACCAACTTCCATGCTGAAGCCGAGGGCCGAAAGGTGAACGACTTGATCGCAGACCTCATCCGCCATATCAATTGATGGAGTCGGTATTTCAGTCGAGATCCCCTGCCGAGCCGCGGTCGAGCGAAGTCCTTCGGCACTCGCCCGGCAAAACGTCCAAGCACGCGCCACAACGATCCCGACTGCCCAAAGTCAACCCCATCGACATTGGATTACTCGGGCAATTGCCAACCCTTGCCCTGCGCGCCCGGTATCTGGTCGAAGGTTTTATCAGTGGCAAACATCGCAGCCCTCTCACCGGACACAGCGTTGATTTTTCCGAATATCGCGCCTACCAGACCGGCGACGAATTTCGCGCCATAGACTGGCGTCTCTACGGCCGCACCAACCGCTTGTCCATAAAGGTCTACGAAGATGAAACACAGCTGAATGCTTGCCTGGTGCTCGATTGCAGCGCCTCTCTGGCCTACCAGAGTCGCGAGCCTCTCATGACCAAACTCGACTATGCGCGCACCTGCCTAGCCGCACTCTCCTTACTCATTAAACGCCAGGGAGATGCTAGCGGACTCGCGATTATATCGGATGACATTGATCATTACCTACCGGCCTCGGCCCGACCCAGTCGATTCTATGAAACCTGCCAGAGACTCGACGCCATCGAGGCCAGCCCTGATTCTGCATTTGCCCGCAATCTCGGGCGACTCAGCGAGCTACTGAAACAGCGGTCCCTAGTCGTCATCGCCAGTGACTTTTACGAAGAGCCCGAACATCTCCTCCGAGTTCTAAACCGCCTCCGCTTTGATGGTCATGACGTGATCGGCCTCCAAGTACTCGACCCCGCCGAGATCGAATTCGATTTGGAGGAACCCGGTCAGTTTATGGATCTGGAGCAGGGGCAGATGATCGCACTTTCCCCGGAAGAAATTCGCGAAAGCTATCTCCAGCATTTTCGGGCCTTTCAAGGGGAACTGCGTCGCGAATTCGTCGACGCCGGCTTCGAGCTGATTACACTACGCACCGACCAGTCGCCAATGGAGGCGCTCTCGCTTTACCTGGCCCGTCGCCTATAGCCGTGATCGCCCCACTATTTATACTAGCCGGACTGGCGGCGTGCGGCGTCCCCATCGCATTGCACTTCCTGCGCCCTAAACCGCGGCGGATCATCCCCTTTCCCACTTTGCGATTCCTCCGCCCTGCGGCACAGCGGGAAAGTCGCCGCCACAAAGTCCTTCGTTGGCTGGTACTCGCATTGCGATGTCTCGCACTGCTGCTACTCGGCCTCGCCTTCGCTCGACCCCTCTTCAACCAGACTCACCCCGGTAGCGGCCAGGCCGTCGTGGTCGTGGTCGACCACTCCTTCAGCATGCAAACGACGGATCGTCAGCGCGAGTTGACCGAATGGGCACTGAAGCAGGTCGACGACCTGCGGTCCGATGCGAACGCCGGAATTCTGCTCGCACAGGAGCGCCCCCAATGGGCGGTGCCGTTCGGCTCGCCATTATCCACGGTGAGAGCGGAGCTCAGGAATCAGAAACCCGGATATGAGAACGGCGGATACCGATCCGCGATCCGATTAGCAGCCGAGCGACTCCGGGAGAGCCCAGCCCGGGAACGACGTCTCGTTTTGCTCGGAGACCACCAAGAGCTCGCCTGGCAGGAAGTTGACTTTGACCAACCTCTACCAGCCGGGATCCAGCTTACTCTTCCGCCTACGCCGAAGTCTCCCGTCTCACAAATTGCACTCACAAAGATCGAAGTGCTGGAAAGCAACAAAGACCGGTCCGCGGTGGTATCGATCATGCCCTACGCAGTTACGGAAGCAGCACACACCGTGACCCTCCGAGTCGACGGCGAGGTCTTCGAGACCCAAACCCTCCAATTGATGCCTGGGCAAGCGGCCCGCGTCGCCTTCAACTTGCCAGAGGACAGCGATCCAAATTGGCTGGAGGCCAGTATTGATTCGGACGACTTGCCCGCCGACAACTCCATTTACACCGTGCTGCGCAAGCAACAGATCGACCTGCAGCTGACTCCAGCGAATGAGAACGTTGACTACCTGGCGATCGCTATTGATGCCGGATCTCGCACCAACCAACGCCCTATGCAAGTAGTCGACTGGCCCGAGGACGAATGGCCGAACGAGAACACGGCTGTTTTGCGCGGCGAATCGGCTTTCCAAGGAGCTGAATTGGCCAAGCTTGATCGCTTCCTCTCCCGAGGGGGACGAGCGATCATGTTTTACGACGGAGGGACCTCTCAGAAAGAGTGGTTGCGAAGCCATGGCATCGATACCGCTCCGGTGGAAACTTCAGCCTCCGGCACAGACCGCCCCCTCAGCTTGCGGGACTGGGATCTCGCGCATCCCTCAATGATACCTTTTGTCGATAGTGATATCACCCCTCTCCTTCAACTCCGCTTCGAGGAAGGCCAAAGCCTTTCCCCCGAGCAGGTCTGGCCAATCGCACGTTGGCCAGACCGGACCGTCGCTTTAGCAGAAGCAAACATCTTGGGCGGCACTGTGGTAATCGCCGGATTTGAGGCCGGGAGTAGCAGCACCCTTGTCCGCAGTGCCTCCTTTCTTCCTCTGGTTCACGGGTTGGCCAGCTGGTTATCTGGTCAGGAAGAAACAGCGGAAAATCTAAGCACTGGTAGCGTCCTTCAACTTTCATCGGCAGGTCAATGGCAAGCTATGGCAGGTCCGGATTCAGGCCACTCCACTACAGTCGGAGGACACATTCAACTGACGACACCGGGGGTTTTCCAATTTCGAGGCGAAAACGGCGAACGGTTATTCTATGCGGTCAATGTCCCCACACAAGAATCGGATCTCCGCCCTTGGGTGACTACATCCGACTTTGCCCGACTGCAAGACCGCGAGTCGAGCCCCCAAAATCAAGCACAACTTCTATCCACTTCCGAGTCTTCGACATTCGCGTGGTGGGCACTCGCCTTAGCCATCGTCCTGATCGTCGCCGAAGTTCGTCTCTCCAACCAAACCGCCCGATGAATCCCCTTGAACATTTGCGTACTGCGAGCCTCCAGCGGCGTCTCCGCCTTCCTTTATGGCTTCTCATTACTGGACTGGTGTTGGCCTTGGCAGCATTTTTAGTCTCACCGTCGGGTTTTCTCCCGCTCCTGCTTTGGCTGGCTGCAGTGACCGTGAGCCTGTTGGGAGCCTGGCTCGCCTACACCTGCATCCGCCCCAACGAGAACGAGACAGCACGTCGATTAGACGCACAACTGAATGCCAAAAATCGCTTTGAAGCTGCGGCGGAGCTTTCCTCTCAGACTTCGCCGATGGCAGTGGCGCAGCGACAAGAAACCCAAAGCCGCTATTCCGACCTCAAAAAGGCTCCTGCTGTGGCTGCATGGGCGATGTTCGCCCTTGCCTTACTCCTGATCTCCAACCTGGGATTTCTCATTGGCTGGGCGGTCACGATCCCCTCCTTTCAACCCGTGCCCGAAATAGACGAACTGCCTACAGCTGCCGTCCCCGAACCCACGGCGAAGATCGAATGGATATCTCCCGAAGCGGAGACATCCGCCACATCGCTGGAGGTGCTCCCCCTTACCGCAAACGCAACGTCGAGTTCGGGTCTCGAAAACCTGGAACTGGTGGTCGCTGTCAACGGGCAGGAACAAGAGCACTTATCCATTGAAACGAATCTGTCTGAACCTGGTAGCTCTGAGTTGGAGATCGATGTCTATCTAGATCTGTATGAACTCGGCCCCTACGACATGGTGACTTATTTTCTCAAGGGCCAACGCATCTTTGAGAAAGAGTTGATGCCGACGGTATCCGATTTACAATTCGTGCAGATTCGGCCCTTTCGCAGTGACGTCGAACGCGTTCAATCAGCAGGTGGCGGCGGACCTTTGGAAGATGCTTCCAACCTGATGAGAGAACTCAAACTGGCCCAACTAACCCTGTATAAACAAAACTTTCTCCTGGCGCATGCGGATCGTGAAAATGACGTGTGGCCGGACGAAAACAGGAAGGTTGCCTTGGAACAAGCGAGCCTCGTAGAGAAGACGATCGAAGCGATTGACTTTCTCACCGCAGAAGGTGCCTCCGCGGTAATTGTAGACCTACTGTCCCAGTCCAGACCACTTATGGACGAAGCCGCGGAGTCTATTACCGCGAGGAAAAATACTTCGGCCCTCCCACCTCAGGGACAGGCACTCGGCAAACTCACCGAAATCGAGAAGCATATTCGCAAGCTAATCATCGAGTCGAAAGGCTCAGGCTCGCCCTCGCCTCCTGAGGTGAAAGATCCCTTCGCGGATTCAGAAAAATACCACCTGCCCCCGCGCGAGGAAACCTCGGCGGGCCAACTGGAGCAGCTCGCTCAAGAGCAAGAGACGCTCATCGAGGAATTCGATGAGGCAAATTCCAAGGAAGTTGCGGAGAAGCAAGAGGACATTGCTCAAGAATTGGAGAGTATGATCCAAAACTCCGGTATGTCACCCGAGATCAAAGCAGCTATGCAGACTGGTTCCGATTCCGCGAAAGAAAGTCTGGAACAACTCGAGGCCGGGGATCCAGGCGCAACCCGGGAACCCGCTACACGTGTTTTGAATAGTCTAAATGAGGCCATTCAAAAAATGCACATTGAAGCGCAGACGAAAGCCCGGGACCTACTCGCCGAGACCCAACGTGAGCTGAACGATGCGGCACGCGAGCAATCAAGTTCACCTCAAAACGAACGCGAATCCTCACCTAAAGAATCGTCGCAGAACGAGTCGAATCTGGCGAATCAGAGCGATCCCAGCAAACAGCGGGCCTCCGACGATTCCGGACGAGGCGAACAGCCAACTTCTTCGGGAGGCGACAATGGGAGCGACACCACTGGCGAAAACAAAAATCTCAGAAGTGCACAGGCAATTGCTCAAGCCAGAGAAGCTTTGCGTCAAGAAGCTTTGCGGCAGCAGCAATTCGGCTCAGAAGAATTCGCGCTCTTGCTCGCAAAACTGGCTGAACAAATGGATACCGGGATTACCAATCTGGACTCCCCCCAAGATCCGTCGGCGATCCTAACCTCGTTGTCCGACGATACGGCTAAAGCGCTTTTCACCATTGAGGACAGGCGAGAAGCCTTGACGATGACCCGCAATCTCTTGGAACGCTCGGCTGCCAATTTAGACCGATTATCGCAGACAATACCGAGTGCAGAACACCCTGTGGCAGTGGATGAAGCAATCGGTGATCTTCTCACGGCTGCCCAGATGGCCCGCCTACTACTCCGATCGCCGACAGCTGAGAATGCCTCCGAAACGCTTTGGCAAGATCTTGGCACTGGAGACCGCGGTGCCCAAGGAGTTAGCTGGGACAACATTAGGCCCCCGGTCGAGTCACTTATCGCAATGCTCAACAAAGGAATTTCGGGCATGACGCGTGATTCTATCATCCGGATAGACACCGCAGGCGCCGCGCCCGAGGCCTATCGCGACGCGGTCTCCGCATACTTTGAACGCTTATCCGAAACCTCAACAGACTCCGAATGATGCGAACGCTCTTTTTACTTTTCGCTTTTATCTGTCTAACGCCGTCAATGACGACCCTGCAGGCACAGGACACACTCGAACCGCGCGCTGGCGAAGTCTCCTGGGCCCGTTTGAAAACAGACTACAGACATTGGAATCGCCACTCTTCAGCAGAACCGACCATCGTAAATTTTATTCACGACCATACGAATCTCGATATTGAGTCCACCTGGGTGGCCGCAGACATTGATCATCTCGATCAATTAATCCGCTATCCATTCTTGTATTCGGAGGGCATTCACACCGTGACGAAACCCAAGCAACTCGAAAATTTACGGGAATATCTGCTACGGGGAGGATTCATCGTGATGGATTCGTGCATCAATCCCGAAGTCACAGAAGACCCCGACGCTTTTGTCGTCGATCAGATCGCGAAGGTGCAGGAAATACTGCCCGGCGCTACCGCAAGAGCGCTTCCCCGGGATCACATTATCTTCAGGATATTCTTCAAAATCGAAGGCGGGGCACCACACTCCTATATGAACAGCGTTTACGATCCCGAGTGGGAGAAACACGGTTTCTACGCCATCTATTTCGAGGATGCTCCCGTCGCGCTTGTCAGCGTCAGTGGATTGAAATGTGGATGGGCAGGCCTTCAGACTATGCCGGGGCATGATGTGCTCTGCAGCCAGATGATGGTCAACATCTATGTCTGGGCGATGACCCAATAGAAGAGTCACGCGGACATGGATACGGTCGAAACATTTACTTGGGAATTTGGAGGTCCTCTGGCGGGTATACCGGTGCTCCTCGCCTTTTCCCTTCTATGTCTCGCTTTTATCGGCAGCTTGATTGTCGTCTGGTGGTCCTACCGAAACGCCCTCCGCCAGCTTTCGCTTCAGCGTCGATGGACGCTGTCGACCCTGCGCCTTCTCACGCTCGCAACACTTTTCTTCTGCTTGGCCAATCCAACACGGGTGGATCGGACCTACCTCGCGGAGAATGAATCGCCGAAAGCAATCCTTCTCATCGATCATTCCGCCAGCATGACCATCGCGGACAACCGCGGACGGACGCGACTTGACGACGCAGTCCGCACTTGGCGCACCTTCGCGAATCAGGCGATTGACCGCTTTGGCGAGATAATTACTTACCATTTCGACTCCGACCTTCGGAACGCGCCCCGAAGCGAACTCTATCCCGAACAAATACCCGGTCCAGACGACACCCAGCTGCTCAAAGCGTTGCAATCCATAATGGATACAGAAAAGCCAGAGGCGATCTTCGTGATCACCGATGGTCTGGACACCAACGATTCTCAACAGGACGAAGCGTTGAACTCCATTTTCCAGAGCACCGTCCCGATATCATTCATCACCGGAGAGAACCGTATTGCAGAAGAGAAAATGCTAACCCTCCGCGAATTCGACTCGCCGGAAGAAGTGCTGCGCGACACGGCTTTTCCGGTTCGATGGGTGATTGAAGCACGACTCCAGAGAAACAGGAGTCTGCCTATCACGCTCCAGGTCGATGATCAAACTGTGATGACCGCGGAGCTGTCTCTAGCGTCCGGCTACAACCTGCTGCCGTTGTCCGCAACCGTCACAAGCGGGCAACCTGGTGAGCGAGTGCTCACGCTGACGGTCGGGGACGACAGAGAGTCGAAAACCTTCCGCCGGATTGTCTCCGTGGGGAGTCAGCGGTCGACTCGTGTACTTTATTATCAGGGCACCCCCGACTGGGGTTTCCGCTTCACAAAAGACATCTTTGCCCGTGAGCCGAGCATTGAGTTGACCTCTGTCTTTAAGCCGACTGATGAGATGACCGTGATCTCCGGACAGGACGAGGTGGATGAACTGCCGGAACAATCGCAGGCTCTAGCTGGTTTCGATGTGGTATTACTCTCTCAAGTTCCCTCCCGTCAATTGACCCCCGCCCGCCAGAAAGCGCTTCAAGAGTATGTCCGCCAAGGCGGGGGCCTCCTGCTTTTACTATCCGACGCCGACCAGGCAGAAGCACTCAGGCGATCAACGCTTGAATCGATTCTGCCCGTATTCCTGGAAGATGCTGAGCCGCCTCCGAATGGAGGCGACACACTGCGAAATCAAATGCGTCAGCTTCGTCAAACAGGAGGCGGAAAAGCGATCCAGCTGCACCCCTTTTCAATAGTCGAGAGTTCTCGGTATGCTTATATTTTTGGCAATGAGGATAGGGAGGAACAAGTCATCCCCTGCTTTTTCACGGCAGCCCCAATCTTCCGAGCCAAGGCGGGCGCGGATATTCTCGCCCAAGATCCCAGTGAGAAGGACTCAGCGGGGCGAAGCGGCATCTTGCTCGCCATCCAACGTTTCGGCACAGGCCATACAGCGGTCCTAGCCACGGATTCCCTCTGGCGTTGGAAATTGGCCGAGCCCAGCGATTCGAAAGCACCCGAACAATTTTGGCAACAACTGCTGCATACCGTCGCCGGTGCTGGCATGGGCTCCGATGCCTTACATTTCGTGCGACTCCCAGTAGAGGTACCCGTGGGCGAACCGATAAATCTAAAACTGAATGCCGGGCCGGACATGGACGATTCCTTAGAAGTCGTCGCAACTAGTCCCGAGCAGGAGGATTTTATACTTACCCCCTTAGAAAAAGATAATCCGGACGTCCGCGAAATTTCTTGGACCCCGAAAACACCCGGCGAGTGGACAATTTCCGCAAGCACCGCGGACACGAAAACACGCCAGTTCATCACCGTAGGCCCACCCGCTGTGCCCAAACCGGATCGAGCTCACGAGAACGTTGATTACCACTTATTACGGAGCCTCGCATCCGCCACTGGCGGCGACATGCTGGAAATCGGAAGCAAGCCCGGATGGATGAACCGGACAGATGACGGTCCGACGATTCTGGATGAAAGGCGAATCCCCCTTTGGAGCATCTGGCCGTTATTCTTACTCGCCACTGCATTCTATCTTTTTGAACTAAGCCTGCGGCGCTATTGGAAGTTGCTGTGAGCCGACCATATTTTTAAACGGGATGGATACGCCTCTACCCTACCTATGCTACCTAAGTTCACCTCGGAGATTTTCCATAGCCATGATAAAAAATAGAAAACGATTGCGGTAGGGATCGACTTCGGTTGGAGGGATCTATTGCCGTTGTGCTTGGGCAAGGCTGAAGCCGTGCCCCACTGGGAGGGCGATGATTCCTTTCTCGCGCGCCGTCGACTGTGAATCCCGCAGATTGCGTGTGGGATTTTTCGATTTCGGTCTTTGCTTGCCTTCACCTCAACGAAAAATCGCTCTCTTGCGTTCGCTCCGAGGCTATGAGACGCTATAAGTTTCGCTCTAGGGAGTCCGATTTGAGGATCACGGAAGAAACGTTTGTAAAGATCGCGTCCTTTTTGGGAGAATCCTTCAAATCCTCGCCGAAACGGCTCTCGCCAATTCGAAATTGGCCCGGTAGGTTTACACTGAGTCTCTCCTTGCGAGAGCGACTACCTCTATCAAAAAGAACACATGATTTTTCAGGAAAAGACTATCACCCACATGTTGGGTGCCGAATTTACCCCCACGACTCCCGACGACCTCGTCACCGCGCTCAAGATTGCCAAAGGCGAACAGGACAAGTTCCTCGCCGAGCTCGATGAGATGCAGACCAAGGGCTTGATCGTCCGCTTGAAGCGCGATCGCCTCTGTCTGCCCAAGGACGCGGATCTCGTCACGGGGATCATCTATTTTCGTCAAACCGGAAAAGCGACGGTGCGCCCGGACACCAAGACCTATCAGGCCTCCCCAGAACCGGTTGCCATTCGCTCGGACGATACGGGCCTCGCCATGCACGGCGATCGCGTCGTGGCCCGCCTCGATTCGGACCGCCCGCGCCGCGGACGTCACGGCAAGGGGCGCAAACCCAAGGATACGGGCAACCCAATCAACAAAACGGGCCGCGTGATTCGCATCCTTGAGCGCGCCCGGACCAGCCTGCCCGGGACTTTAAAGAAAGCACGCCACGCATTTTACGTCATTCCCGACGATCCCCGGATCATTCAGGACATCATCGTCCCGAGCCCCGGCACCGAAGGAACCCCGAAAGCCCGCGTCGGCGACAAAGTCATCGTCAAACTCTTTGAGTGGACGCAGCGTCACATGAACCCCGAGGGCGAGATCGTAGAAGTCCTGGGACGCACCCATGAGCCGATGGCCGAGTACAAGGCCATCCTCCACAAGTTTGATCTGGACCCGGATTTTCCCGAGGAGGTCATGCGTCAGGTGGAGAATGTGCCCGATAAAGTTTCGGCCAAAGCCGCCGAGGGTCGCCTCGACTGCCGGGATCTGATGACCCTGACCATCGACCCGGACGACGCGAAGGATTTCGACGACGCCATCTCCCTCGAGAAACTCGACGACGGCAACTGGCGGGTCGGAGTCCACATCGCCGACGTCAATGCCTACGTCAAGCCAGGGTCGCCCCTCGATATCGAAGCGTCCAAACGCGGGAACTCCACCTACCTGACCGGGACCGTCATCCCGATGCTCCCGCACAAACTTTCGAACGGCATCTGCAGTCTGGTCGAGGACGAAGACCGTCTGACCAAAGCGGTCTTCCTCGATTTCACACCGCAAGCCCGGCTCGTGGCCTGGCAGTTTGCCAACACCGTCATCCGCAGCAACAAGCGCCTCACTTACCGTCAGGCCTATGCGATGATGACCGAGAGCGATCTGGAACAGATCCGCAACGCTCCGCTTCCGCCGAAGCATCAAACGGGCTCCATCGGGCGAGATCTCAAGAGCCTCAAGAACGCCGAGCTACAGGATCTCCGCAAGACTGTCCGCAAGCTCTGGTCCTTCGCCGAGAAGATGCGTAAGGGGCGTATGAAGGACGGCAGCCTCGATCTCGACATGCCGGAGGTCAAAATCTTCGTCGACGAGACTGGCGCCGCCGATCGAATCGAAAGCATCCACAACGACGAAAGCCACCAACTCATTGAGGAATTCATGCTGGCTGCGAACGAAGCGGTTGCGAAGGAAATCAAACGCCTCAACATTCCCTGCATCTACCGCGTCCACGACGAACCCGACGCGGAGAAATTGGATGAATTCCGCGAATACCTGGCCACCGTTGGCATCACCGTTGGCGATCTTTCGCGTCGTCGCGAAATCACCAAGATGCTCAATGCCATCAACAATCACCCACAGGCCTACACCCTGCGCATCCAATTCCTGCGTAGCCTCAAGCAGGCCTGCTACCGGGCCTCGCCGGATGGTCACTACGGACTCTCCAAGAACGACTATACTCACTTCACTTCGCCGATCCGCCGCTATTCGGACCTCATCGTCCACCGGGTCTTTGAAAACCTTCTCCTGAAACGAGGTATCGACAGTGCCCCCGAGAACCTCGGGATCGTCTATACCCAAGCCAAACTGGAGTCGATCGGCGAACATCTCTCGATCACCGAGCGCAACAGCACTGACGCCGAGCGTGAGTCGGTGAAGGTGAAGCTCCTCGAATACTTCGAACGGGAGATGGCCAAATCGGGCAAGAAAACCGTCTTCGACGCCGTCATTACCGACGTCAAGAATCACGGGATGTTCATCGAGCTCTCCCAGTCCCTGGCCTTTGGGCTCGTCCACATTTCAACTTTGCGCGACGACCACTACAATCTCTCCCCCGACGGCACAAAGCTGGTCGGCAAGCGAAAGGGACGCGTCTATCGCCTCGGCCAGACGATTCCCGTCGTCACCGAACGGGTCGACCGCTTCAAGCGCCAGATCGACTTCGCCCTCGCAGAGTAAAAGGATCGCCAAGGTAGCGCGCCATGGCCTCATGGCGCACCCAAGTTTCGATTCAATCTACCCACTCTGATTTCCATTCCGAAAAGACGCGGGTTGGGCCAACCCGCACTACCTTGCGAATCCTTGTGCCGCCCTGTGGCCACCTAATGCATCCTTTCCTATTCAGTTCCAGGTTCCTCGGTCTTTTCGAATCTGGCCTCGTCGTTCCGAAATGATCGAACTATTGGACAAATCCAGATCCCGCGAATAAATTCCGGCATGAACCTTAAGCTGAAGAACAAGTTAGCACTCGTCACTGGAAGCACCGCTGGTATCGGATTCTCGATCGCACAGACTCTCGGCAAGGAAGGTGCCAATGTAATCGTCAACGGACGCAAGCCCGCCGATGTCGAGGCGGCAACCGATGAAATTTCTCAGTCCGCCAAAGGTGATGTCTTCGGTTTCGCCGGTGATCTTTCCCAACCGGAAGTCGCGGAATCTCTCCAATCTACTTATCCAGAAGTCGACATCTTGATCAACAATCTTGGTATCTTCGAGCCCAAGCCATTTCTCGAAACGCCCGATGAGGATTGGAAACATTTCTTCGACGTCAATGTCCTCAGCGGCATCCGTCTCACCCGCCTCTACCTTCCGCGGATGCAATCCCAGAATTGGGGCCGCATCATCTTCATCTCCAGCGAGAGTGGGATGAACATTCCTCAGGAGATGATCCACTACGGCGTCACCAAATCAGCCCAGATCGCCGCCGCGCGCGGATTAGCCGAGAGCCTCAAAGGCACGGGAATCACCGTGAATAGTGTGCTGCCCGGACCAACAAAGTCCCGAGGAGTTAGCGAAATGCTCGAAAAGCAGGCGCAATCCTCCGGGAAATCGGTGGAAGAAGTGGAATCGGAATTCTTCGATAGCGCCCGCCCCTCTTCCCTTATCCAACGGTTTACTTCGCCCGAAGAAATCGCCAGCACTGTCGCCTATATGGCGAGTCCACTCTCCTCGGCGACGACCGGAGCTCCGATTCGGGCCGAAGGCGGCATCGTAAACAGCGCTTTCTAGTTGGCGGTTGGTCGGTGGTCGGTGGTCGGTGGTCGGATTTATTTTGCTGGAGATGCGCGGGGACACAGGCGAATGGCACTAGTTTAAGAGGTTGTATGGAATGGGAACCTCCCCACCCCCGACATAGTCGGGGGTCCCCCCCTCCTACTCGTAGGAAGGAGTCAGAAAATTACAGAAAGACTCCTCCCCTGCTACAGGGGAGGGGGACCGTCGCCAGACGGTGGAGGGGTTCCTCTTCAAAAGTCGCCAATATCAAAATTTCCCCGCTAAAACCCTTAAACTAGTTCCATTCGAGACACAGGCTGGCAGCCTGTGATACTTTTGGTTTCTTCTGGTGGCGCTCCTGAGAAAAGAGGTCGTTGCCACTGGGCGCTGGCCATTCGATATTCTCTGTCCCTCTGCCTTTAGTGACGATTGGCGCGGTTCATGAGCCAGATGCCGATCCCGAAGTAGAGGAGATTGGGGATCCAGATGAGGAGCTCTGGGGCTAGGACCGGCATGTCCATAAACCAGGTGGCGATGGTCAATAGGAAATAATACAATAAAGCCAGTCCGAGAGCGACTCCCAGGTTGGTCAGGGTTTCCTTGCGACCGACGCGGATTCCGAGAGGAACCGCGACGATGACGAGGGCAAAAATGGAAACCGACATCGCAAAATTCTGCTGAATCTGCACCCGGTATTTCAGCGAGTTCTCAGGGTCCTCTGCGACACGCTTCCGCAACTCGCGAAAGGTCAGGTAGGACGGTTTCTGGGTAAACTTGGAACCGCGATCGAGGATCCGGTCCAGCTCAAGGCGCACTCGAAACTCGGCAAAGGATCCGACTCCGCTAATCCCGGGAGTCGTATCATAAAGCGGATTCGGTTCACGCACCTCCGTGCTGCCATTGAGCATTGTGAGGAGAATCGTGGACTCCTCACGGAGAAATTCGATATGCGCATCATTGGCCTCGGCGTAGCGCTCGACCCTCCCCTCGTCGTCGATCTGCCAGACCTTGAAGCCTCTCATCTCATCATTCACCCTCTCGCGGACATAGATGATAAAGCCGGGAAAATCGCTGATAAACTCCCCCGCTTTGAAGAAGCGCAAAGGATCTTCCTCCAAGCTGTTGGCCAGCTTATCGCGGTAAGCACCCTTATTTTTGGGCCCCAACTCATTATTGAACCAAGCCGAAAAAACGCATCCAATCAGGGCAACGAGGAAGACGGGGCGAGCAATCGACCAAACACTCATACCGCTGGCCTTCATCGCCAAAATCTCTCGGGTCGACGAAAAACGACCCAGTGCGAGCAGAATGCCTGCAAGGAATCCCAGAGGAAGCGCGTAGACCGCCACAAAGGGAATCATGAGCCAAATGATCTGAAAGAAAAGCCGGAGCGTGATCTGGCCCTCGACCAACATTCCGATGGCGCCGCGGACGGCATTACCGGTGAGGAAGACAAAAATAAAGACGCCGACGGCACCCAAGATGAAGAGAGCGACCTCCACCAAAAGATAGCGATGGAGCTTCCCCATCAGGCAACTCTCGCTCTAAAATCTACTTCTGTCGATGAACCAAGACTCATTCCGTCTTCAGCCGCCGAACTTATCCCATGCCTTTCTCAGACGTCGATACTTATCAGACACCTCGGCGCTATTAGAAAGAGCTAAGCGGAAGCCGCCGATGCCATCAAGGAATCCGAGCTTTAAAATAAAGCCTTTCAGGAAACACCCCCAAGCATGACCGACCTGATCGAAATAAGTCGCCCGCATCCCATCCCGGAAAGCCTGAGAAGCCCACAACTTCGAATAACGCTGTGAACGGGTCTTACGTTCTGCCCAATTCCTGTAGCTGTAATGCTCCAGTCGGGTGAGAAAATCACCCTCGATCCCGACGACCTTCACTGATTCGTGAACGTCTCTCTCCTCCATCGTCCACTCGGTCCGGCGAAAGAAACGCAAATTCCAATCGGGATACCAGTTCCCATGGCGAAACCGCTTCCGACCGATCCACGTGGTCCGATTGATGCGATAACCATTCGTTTTCGGATCGGCCTCCACACAATTGCGAATCTCTCCGATGAGATCGTCTGGAGCGATCTCGTCCGCATCGAGCCAAAAGATCCATGGCTGGGTGGCAGCTTCAAAGAGCTTCTTGCGGGTGGTCCCGAATCCTTCCCAGTCACCTTCGATAACCGTCGCGCCGTGTTTTCGGGCAATCTCCACCGTTTTATCCGTGCTCCCGGAGTCATAAACGATGACTTCTTCAAAATCGGCCAACGGGGCCAAGCATTTCGGCAAATTCTCTTCCTCGTTCTTGGTGAGGATACAAACCGATGCTTTAATAGTTTTCACGATGGTAGATGGGAGCGAATGAAATCCTGAATATTAGTAGACGTTGCCTCAATCGGAAACTTTACAATTTTTTTAGCCTTTAATTCCTCCAATGAGGGATGGGTGACGACCAATCCGGTCGCCTTCTCGATGGTCTCGGGGAATTTGGCGGGATGAGCCGTGGAGAGAATGATCGTCTCCTCGCCCTCACGCCGATCCCAGGAAAAGCCGCAAGCGGTGTGCGGATCGACCACGTAGTCAAATTCCTGGTGGACTGAGCGGATAATCCCCTCGATCTCTCCGTCATCGGTCGCCGTGCTCGTGAACCCCCATCCTTCCGGTGCGGGCAGCTCGACCCGCCCCGAAGAAGCGAACTCCTTCATCCAGGAGGACACCTTGGACGAATCGCCATCAACCCGGTAGTAGAGAAAACGCTCAAAATTGGAGGCGACCTGGATGTCCATCGACGGGGCCAGACTGGGCCGAACATCGCCAACCTCATACCGCCCGGTGGAAAAGAAGCGATGGAGAATGTCGTTCTGGTTCGTCGCCACGACAAATCCGGACGCCGGCATCCCCATGCGATAAGCCATCCAACCGGCGAGGACGTTGCCAAAGTTGCCGGTAGGCACGACGAAGCGGATTTTCTCCCGACGTTCAGCCGGAATCTTCAACGCCGCATAAATGTAGTAGGCGCACTGGGCAAGAATCCGCGCGAGATTGATCGAATTCACGGCAGACAACCCACACTCGGCCCGGAAATCCTGATCCCCAAAGACTTCCTTGAGGGACTTTTGCGCGTCATCAAAACTGCCCTGAATGGCGAGGGGGAAGACGTTTTCAGCCTCAGTGCAAGTCATCTGCCTCTCCTGAAGCGGAGAGACTCGACCGTCTGGATATAGGATGAAGATCGACACCCCCTCTTTTCCGAGAAGACCATGAATCGCAGCGGCTCCGGTATCGCCCGAGGTGGCCCCGAGAACCGCAATCGAACGACTGTCGCGGGCGATTTGCTTCTCGTAGAGTTCCCCAAGCCACTGCAGGGCAAAATCCTTGAAAGCCAAGGTCGGCCCGTGGAACAACTCCAAAACCGACAGCCCCTCACCAAGCCGACGCAGGGGTGCCGTCTCCGGATCGTCGAAGGAGGCGTAGGCATTCTCCACCGTCTCCCGCAATTCCGCGGAATCGGTGTCCGTCGCAAAATGAGAAAAGAGACGGATGCAAAGTTCCGGATAGGACAACCCTTCCCACGAAGAAATCTCCGTTGCGAGATCGGGCAGCTTTTCCGGAACGAAAAGTCCCCCGTCCGGGGCAAGACCGGTAGAAACCGCTTTCTGAAAACTGACCGGCTCAACGCCGCCGCGAGTGGAAACAAATTTCATCGTAGATTCCTCGGATTTGGATGGCTTGTCTGAGGGATATCGAAATGGCTCTCGCCATTCCGCTCCAAACCATTTCTCACAAGAGAGAAAGAAATATCTCGAAACTCCTTTCCTACTCGTAGGAGTGAGGGAGTCGCGTCAGCGGTTGGGGAGGTCTCTCCCGTTTCGAAAAGATTGGACGATCGATCTGGACCCGAAAATGCGCGTGCCTGCGGCGCCCCCCTCCACCGCCTGACGGCGGTCCCCCTCCCCTGCAAGCAAGGGAGGAATTGGGGTGATGGTGATTCTGGAGTATCTGACTCCCCTCCTACTCGTAGGAGGGGGGGACCCGCGTCAGCGGGTGGGGAGGTCTTCCCCGTTTCGAATAGATTGGACGATCGATCTGCACCCGAAAATACGCGTGCCTGCGGCACACCCCTCCACCGCCTGGCGGCGGTCCCCCTCCCCTGCAAGCAAGGGAGGAATTTGGGTGACGCTGATTCTGGAGTATCTGACTCCCCTCCTACTCGTAGGAGGGGGGGACCCGCTTCAGCGCGTGGGGAGGTCTCTCCCGTTTCGAATAGATTGGCCGATCGATCTGGACCCGAAAATGCGCGTGCCTGCGGCACACCCCTCCACCGCCTGGCGGCGGTCCCCCTCCTCTGCAAGCAAGGGAGGAATTTGGGTGACGCTGATTCTGGAGTATCTGACTCCCCTCCTACTCGTAGGAGGGGGGGACCCGCGTCAGCGGGTGGGGAGGTCTCTCCCGTTTCGAATAGATTGGCCGATCGATCTGCACCCGAAAAGCTGCGTGCCTGCGGCACACCCCTCCACCACCTGGCGGCGGTCCCCCTCCCCTGCAAGCAAGGGAGAAGTCTTACTAGAGGAAGATCTGGGCTATCCGACTCCCCTCCTTCTCGTAGGAGGGGGGGACCCGCGTCAGCGGGTGGGGAGGTCCCCCCGTTTCGAAAAGATTGGCCGATCGATACAAACCTGAAAATTCGCGTGCCTGCGGCACACCCCTCCACCGCCTGGCAGCGGTCCCCCTCCCCTGCAAGCAAGGGAGGAGTTTTACTAGAGGAAAATCTGGACCATTCGACTCCCCTCCTACTCGTAGGAGGAGGGGGACCCGCTTCCGCGGGTGGGGAGGTCTCTCCCGTTTCGAATAGATTGGCCGATCGATCTGCACCCGAAAAGCTGCGTGCCTGCGGCACACCCCTCCACCGCTTGACGGCGGTCCCCCTCCCCTGCGAGCAAGGGAGGAATTGGTGAGGTTGGATTTCCGGAGAGACCATCATTTCCACGGGCGGAAGCGCCTCACTCTTTCGACGAGTCTTCCGCCAAACCAAAGGCCGCATGGAGAGTGCGCACGGCTTCCTCAGCATCTTCGATGCCGATGACGACCGAGATCTTGATCTCCGAGGTGCTGATCATCTGCACGTTGATCTTCTTCTCGGCGAGAGCGCGGAAGAGCTTGCCAGCCACCCCGGTGTGCGAGCGCATGCCTACGCCGACCGCCGAGAGTTTGGCGATGCGATCATAGGTCGAGATTTGCGCCTCGGGAAAATCCTCCTTGAGGGCCTTCACGGCGTTCTCGGCCCGGAAGGCGTCATCTTCCGGGACGGTGAAGGTCAGGTTGGCCCGACCCTCGCGGCCGAGGTTCTGAACGATCATGTCGACCAGGACCCCTTCTTCCGACAGGGCCTGGAAGATGCGTGCGGCGGTCCCCGGACGATCGGGAATGTCGCTGATGACAATCTTAACTTGGTTGCGGTCGAGAGCGACGCCACTGACGGCGACGTCTTCCATGGAAACAACTTCTTCTTTCACAATCGTTCCGGGTTTGTCGTTAAAGCTGGAGCGCACTTCAAAGCGGACTCCATATTTCTGGGCGAATTTGACGGCGCGGGTCTGCATGACCTTAGAACCACTGCTGGCAAGCTCAAGCATCTCCTCGTAGGCGATTTCATCGAGCTTGCGAGCATCGGGGACGATACGGGGATCCGCGGTGAAGACGCCTTCGACGTCGGTATAAATCTGACAAAGATCAGCATTGAGGGCCGCTGCGATGGCGATCGCGCTGAGGTCCGACCCACCCCGGCCGAGAGTGGTGGTCTGCCCATCGACGTTCGCACCTTGGAAGCCGGCAACGATGACAACGCTGCCATTCTTCAGCTGCTGATCGATATCTCCTCCGGAAATCTCCAAAATCCGGGCACGGGTATGAGCGGGATCGGTGAGAATACCAGCTTGGGCACCCGTGCGGGAGACCGCGGGAATCCCCAACGAATGCAACGCCATGGTCGTGAGGGCGATCGTCTCTTGTTCCCCCACGGCGAGGAGAAGATCCATCTCCCGCTCGTTCGGGTTGGGGTTGAGAGCTTTGGCACGGGAAATCAATTCGTTGGTAACACCGGAACGCGCCGATACAACGACCACGACCTCGTGCCCCTCATCCCGGGTGCGGCGGACCCGATCGGCGACTTTGCGGATGCGCTCCACATCGCCGACGGAGGTCCCTCCAAATTTCTGAACAATTCTAGCCATTTCCTGGAAATCAAAGATTAAGGCCTACTCCGGATCGAGAATCGGGCAGACAAGAAAATCACCCAGAACGGATTCTTCACCGCCAAGGATGTTGAGGGCCGCGCGCAACGACGCCTCCGAGCAAACGTGAGTGGCGAGGACGAGCGATGCGGTATCGTCTCCTTCATGATCGCGCTGGATCACGGTCGCGATGCTGATCCCACACTTCGAAAAAGCCCCGGCGACTTCCGCGAGGACTCCCGAACGATCGGCCACGGTCAGGCGGATGTAATACTCCTGCGAGATGTCCTCCATCTCCGCCAGTTCCGAGGCGTCCCCAGCCCGTGGAGAACGCGAACGCGGATGCGTGTCACTGAGATAGGCGCGTCCAGCATCCACCAAATCGGCAATCACGGCGCTCGCGGTCGGATCCTGACCCGCGCCCTTTCCAATCAACACCGTCGGTCCGGCCACGTCACCCTCGAGGCGAACGGCGTTGAAGGCTTCACTGACATCAGCCATCAAAGAGTCGAGCGGAACCAGCGTCGGACGGACAGCGAGGGCCAAACGTCCGTGGTCTCCCAATCGTTGAATCGAGGCGATCAGTTTGATCCGGTAACCCAACTCGCGGGCAAAATGCATATCACCCAGCGTCACCTTTCGAATGCCCTCAATAAGCATTTTGTCGGTCGGCACCCACTTGCGGTGGGCGAGCCAAGCGAGGATGACGGTCTTGTGGGCGGCGTCTCCACCATCGAGATCGAGGGATTCATCGGCTTCGACGTATCCGAGAGCCCGAGCGGCGTCGAGGACGGGCTCAAACGAGAGCTGCTCGCGCTCCATCCGGGTGAGGATGTAGTTCGAGGTGCCGTTGAGGATCCCGTAAATCCGGTCAAAGCGATTGACCACCAACCCTTCGCGCAGGCCCTTGATGACAGGGATGCCACCGGCGACGCTGGCTTCGAAGAAGAGGCGGCCCCCGTGCTCGGCGGCCAACTCCATCAACTCCTCACCGTGATCGCAAATCAGCGCCTTGTTGGCGGTGACCACGGATTTTCCCGCGGTGAGTGCTTTGCGCGTCCACTTGAGGACATCGGTAGTGCCACCAGCGAGTTCGCAAATAATCGACACCGAGGGATCCTCTAGAAGCGCGGTGGGATCATCGGTCAGCAATTCCGCCGGGACGTCGACATCCCGCTTTCGGTCAAGGCTGCGCACGACGATGCCGGCAATCTCAAACTCGCTCCCGGTCTCCATCGCGAGTTCTTCTCCCCGCGATTGCAGATGCTTCCATACGCCCTGACCGACTGTGCCGAAGCCGAGCATGCCTATACGAATTTTTTCTTGTGATTCGCTCATCGGATTTCCCGCGTTTTCTCCCTACTGAGAGGACTTACCTGTAAACTTATGCTCTTGGCCATTGATCAAACGGACTAGGTTGGAACGATGGCGAACGACAATCAAGACGGCAATCAGGGCGGCGAAGATGACTAAAGGTTGAGATACCAGCCCCCAGATCTGATTGAGGATCAAGGCCGTCACCGGTAAACTGATCGCGAAGAGGATCGAAGCCAGCGAAACGTAGCGACTCACCTTGAAGGTGATGACCCAGATCACTAACCCAGTCAGGAGAGTGATCGGCATCAGAACCAAGAGCGCCCCCATCGTAACAGCCACGCCCTTCCCCCCGCGAAAGCGGATAAAGATCGAAGCACTGTGCCCGAGGACGGCTCCCACCGCTCCAGCGATACCACCGGGATCGCCGACAATCCAGAGTCCAAGCCCGACCGCGACGCAGCCCTTCAGGAAATCCAGGAAGAAAACGGTATTGCCCGCCTTCTTTCCCAAGACCCGTTTGACGTTCGTCGCGCCGGGATTTCCGCTCCCCTCTTTGAGGATGTCAACGCCCCGCGATTTCGCGATCCACACCGCGAACGAGAGGGAACCGATCAGGTACCCCAGGAGAGCGCAGAGTGAAACGGAAAGGACCATCCGGAACCCTGCGTCAGAGCTGGATTATCTTAAACTTCTCGATTCCGCCGTGATCGGTAATCGCCTTCTGGGTCGCTTCCGAAGGAGCGGTGTCCAGCTCGTAGACACTGATCGCGTAGCCCATTCCCTGGTCGCGGCTCAGCGAGAGGTTGGCGATGTTCACGCCATCCTTGTCGAGAGAAGTGCCGATGAAGCCCACGATGCCGGGAACGTCTTTGTTCTTGAGAACCAGAAGCGTGCCCGAGGTGTTGATTTCGAGGCCGTGACCGTCGATGGCGACGATGCGGGGCTCTTGGCCGAGGCCGAAGAGAGTGCCACAGGCAGAACGGGTCTTGCCGTTGTCTTCGATCGCTTCAACTTCGATCAACTCGGTGTATCCGCAGTCCTTGTTGCTCTTGATCACATCGACCTCAACTCCAAGGCTGGCGATCTTCTTTGGTGCGTTCACGTCGTTGATCGCCTCACCGCTGATTTTCTGCAAATATCCGCGCTGGATGGCACGGGAAAGCGGAAGCGCGTCGAGATCTACGATCTTGCCGTAATAAGTGATCTTGAGCTTTTCGACCGTACCGCTGCTGAGCTGCTGAACGAAGGTGCCGAGCTTTTCCCCAAGGTCGAGGTAAGGTGCGAGCATCTTGAGATCGCGTGGATCGACGGTCGGCATGTTGATGGCGTTGAGAACCGTTCCGCCGGTGAGGGCCTTGAACATGTTCTCGGCAATTTCGATGCCCACATTCTCTTGGGCCTCCTTCGTCGATGCCCCGAGGTGAGGGGTCAGGACGAGGGAATCGATCTTGCGCAACTCACTATCCTTGTCGAGAGGCTCTCCTTCGTAGACGTCGAGACCCGCCGCAGCGACCTTGCCGCTCTTGAGTCCTTCGATCAGAGCTTGCTGCTCGATGATCCCGCCGCGTGCGCAGTTGAAGAGGCGGACGCCGTCCTTCATGCGGGCGATGGCATCCGCATCAATCATGTGCTTCGTCTCTTCCGTCAAAGGCATGTGCACGGTGATGTAATCGGCCCGCTCGCAGAGATTTTCGAAAGAAACCATTTCTACGCCGAGCGCTTGAGCGCGGCTCTGGGTCAGGAATGGATCAAAAGCCAAGACCGTCATTCCAAAAGCGAGAGCACGCTTGGAAACTTCGGCTCCGATACGGCCCATTCCGCAGACGCCGAGGGTCTTGCCCATGAGTTCCGAACCGGTGAGGATCTTGCGGTCCCAGCGGCCTTCCTTCATCGAACGATCCGCCTGTGCGATTGGGCGGGTCCCGGCGAGGATGTGGGTAAAAGTAAGCTCTGCCGTCGCAATCGTGTTCCCGGCAGGGGTGTTCATGACGATAATTCCGCGGTCTGTGGCAGCTTCGATATCAATGTTGTCCACACCGACACCCGCGCGCCCGACGACCTTCAGCTTTGGAGCTGCGGCGATGACCTCAGCCGTCACCTTTGTCTCCGAGCGAACCGCGATGCCGTCGACATCGGAAACGAGCTCGAGAATCTTTTCTGGAGAACTACCATACGCCTCAATGACTTCGCAGTCCGGCTGCTCACGCAGGAACTCGACACCAGTGGGAGAGATTTTGTCAGCTACGAGAATTTTCATGAAGCTGATAAGCGGTAGACTCCCGCGGGCCGGATTGCAACCCCGCAAAGAAACCTTCGCTCCGACGCGGAATCCATCCACGCCACCTCAATCGATCAAAAACTCTTACAGACGCAGGCGAACGGGATGCGCCTCCACCTCTGCATTCGATCCCCAACCCACCGATTCGCAAAGGGAATCGAGCTTTACCGGCCCCAGCGGCGATCTCCTTTTTATTCTTTCGCCAACTCCCTGAATCCGGCAATCGCCAACACAGAGCGCAAATCCTCCATTCGAACCGGTTTCGAAACGAACCCCTGCATACCGATTTCCTTACACCGTAACCTCGCTTCTTCTTCGACGAGAGCCGTCAGTGCAAAAATGGGGGTCCCCGCGTTCTTCCCATCCTTGCCAAGAATGGCTTCACTCGCCTCAAAGCCGTTCATCCTCGGCAAGCAAATATCCATAAGAATCAAATCGAAAACACGAAGCTCGCATTTTTCCACAGCTTCCTCTCCGTCAGAGGCGACCTCGACCTCGAAACCAAAAAGTTCGAGTTCTTTACGGGCAAGGCGCGCGTTCAGAGGATCATCCTCCACGACAAGGGCACAGGGCGAGCGAGAGTCAATCGCCTCCCCTTCGACCCGGTTCAGACGATCTTTTTCGGAATCCGTAAACGATGATTCTTCAACCCGTTGCTTAACCGACTTCCGCTTCTCCTGAATCTCCACACGGGGGAGCAAAAACTGGAAAGAAAACTTCGCTCCCTCTCCCGGAAAACTCCGTCCCTCAAGTTCGGCCTCGAGGAAATCAGCGATTTTCCGACAAATCGAAAGACCAAGCCCCACCCCCTGATATCGCCGAGTTTGAGACGTATCCGCCTGAGAGAAAGGATCGTAAATTTTGTCGATGAATTCCTGAGGCATTCCAATACCGGAATCCTCCACTTCGAATCGAATCAGAGGGCAGCTGCCTTCTTTTTCCTTCGCTCCGAGCCGTAGATAAACGGGCTTCCCCTCCCCGAATTTTACACCGTTGGAGAGCAGTTCGTGCAGAACTCGCTCCAGAAGTTCGGGGTGATCCTCGAAGACATCCTCGGCACCCACTTTTGCGAAATCCCCGAAACCGTTCTCGACAACAACCACTCCATTCGGAAACGTCCGGCGGGTTTCGGACACGGATTTTTCCACCAAAGGAAGCAATTCGAAAACCTCCACCCCTTCGACCCTCTGGTGCTCATTGAAATAGCTGAAGAAGAGCAAATCATCGATCAAATGGAGCATGCGGCGCGAGGAATTCATGATATCCCTCAATGGATCCTGCAGTGACGGATCCTCCACCTCCTCCAAGAGAAGGGACGTGTAACCCATGATCGGGTTTAAGGGAGTGCGGAGTTCGTGGCTCATGACGGCAAGAAAATCACTTTTCACGCGATTCGCACTTTCCGCTTCCCGGCGAGCCTCATCGAGCTCCTTCATCGCCCTGGACCCTTCCAACGCGGCCTGGACCACTTGCTTCTCCCAATTGTGGCAGAGGAACCATAGAAGAAACCCGGAAGCCAAGACAAAGAAAAGGTCCTTCCCAATCTCGTAGAGTAACAAATCTTCAGTCGCGTCGCTGTAGCCGGACACCAAAAACGAAGTTACCAAGATCCAAAGAATCCCTACGGCCACATAAATCGCAGCGATCCGTCCTGGGGAAAGGGCAATTTTTGGTTCTCTAGATTTCATGAGCGCCATGTAGAGAGAGTTCTCTCCAGATTGTTTGGATACGAAATCGCTGGACGATATCCAAAAAGAAAGAGTGAGATGTAAAAATTTTTACATTCCTGCTCCGAAAGTCAAGCGCCAACAGACACGAGCATCGCCTCAGGTCGACTGTTCATGAGGAGGACTGGCGCTACGAGACTACCGCTGGAGAGCAGACTCCGAGTCTAAAGTCCAATACTTCAAAGCCCTGCCGATCCAAAATGGCGGAGGAGCCGGAGAGGTTTCCTGGGAGCCCAAAGACCTCTCAACTGATACCATTCGCGCCCTACTCACCCTACCGATCGCGTTGGCTAATGCAGTAGCCTTCCGGATGTTTTTCCTCTTAGACTTCCAATCATGTCCCCCCTGAAAAGGATCCCCCTCCTTGTTTTCGTCCTCCTCGTTCTGCCTCTCGCCGGTCTTTGGGTCGCGATCGCGCAACCCACTTTAAGCCACAGCGAACCGACGAGCGTCGAGATATCTCCCCTGACACTGGAAAAACACGTCAGGACCCTTTCCGAGACCTTCTATCCCCGGAACTTTCAGGAAATCGAAAATCTCGACCGGGCGGCCAACTACATCGCCGATCATTTTCGGGAAGCCGGGGCGGCGGTGCATTTCCAGGATTTCGAGGTCGGAGGCCGGGTGTACCGCAATGTCATTGGAAAATTTGGGCCGGACACCGGAGAAAGGATGGTGATCGGAGCCCACTATGATTCCAACCATCGCACCCCAGGAGCAGACGACAACGCCAGCGGCGTCGCCGGTTTGATCGAGCTCGCCTATCTGATCGGCGATTCTCCTCTTCAAAATCGGAACCTCGAACTGGTTGCCTACACCCTGGAAGAGCCTCCCTTCTTCGGCACCGAAGACATGGGAAGCTATCATCACGCGGAAGCCCTTTTCGAAGCTGGAGTGGAGGTGCGCGGAATGATCGCACTGGAAATGATCGGCTACTTTTCGGATGAGCCGGGGTCTCAAGCCTACCCGACCGCCGCCCTCAAGCTGATGTATCCCGACACGGGCAATTTTATCGGCGTCATCGGAAAACTCTCCCAAAGAGAATTCACCCGGCAGATCAAAAACGGAATGAAAGGAACTACCGACCTGCCCGTCTACTCACTGAATGCCCCCGAGGCCCTGCCCGGCATAGACTATTCCGATCACCGGAATTACTGGCGCTTCGGGTATGACGCCATCATGATCTCGGACACCGCCTTCTACCGAAACCCCAATTACCACGAGGAAAGCGACACCCCCGAAACCCTTGACTACACCCGAATGGCGAAAGTTGTCGTTGGCCTCTTCGAAAGCCTGCAAACCCTCGAATGGGCCGAGCAGTCGATTCCCGCTGAAGGGGAATAATCGAATCGGCGGCTGAAGCCGCCGGTCCTTGGGCTTGAGCCGTGAACCCTACCTCTACGGAGGCAATGCATCGGAGCAGAAAGTAGCCGCTCAGCTTCAGCTGCGTGGCATCAGAATCGCCGCCCCCTCACATCGCAACAAGAACTCCCGTAACCGCCAAAATGAGTCGCCTCGCCTACGAATCGGCGGCTAAAGCCGCCGCCCCTTGGACCTCGGGCCGTGAACCCTACCTCTACGGAGGCAATGCATCGGAGCAGAAAGTAGCTGCTCAGCTTCAGCTGCGCGGCATCAGAATGCCCGCCCCCCTCACATCGCGACAAAACTCCCGTAACCTTCAAAATGAGTCGCCCTCTCCTACAAATCGGCGGCTGAAGCCGCCGGTCCTTGAGCCTCGGCCGTGAACCCTACTTCTACGGAGACATGCGTAGGAGCAGAAAGCAACCGCTCAGCTTCAGCTGCGCGGTCCTGCGCACGCGAAAACTCTTCCCACGAGGGGCGGCAGAAAAGAACGCGATGGGGGCAGCTGAAGCTCCTCCCCTACAAAAAAGCCGCCTCCGGAATAGACCGGAAGCAGCTTCATCACGAAAATGCCGTGCTTTAACCTAAATCCCGTGCTCGATCACCCAAGAACGGGGACCGTTGTACGACTCCTGTCGACGGCGCTGGTTCAGAAAGGCAAGGTGCTTGTGATGGCTCGGAGGAAGGTGATGGTGTTCACAGCAACCGGTGCTGCAGGCGTGCGGTTCATGCTGGCTCTGCAAATTACGCTCGATCGCCTTCTTCTTCGTCGGATCCATGTGTTTCACGGTGGGCATGGAAAAAGCTCTCGGCGAAAGCTTTCCGCATTCTGGACAGGGCCCAGGGTGCTTCCGCAAGCCCAAGGGCCGCATCAACTCAAACAATCCATGTTCCTTGCAATTGTATTCAAATAGCTGCATCAGTTCGTCTCCTAAACTCTCCGGTTGTGAGTGGGAGGGAGGCGGCCTCCCCAATTGGAGAAGCCGCCCTGCCACTCGTTAATTTTCAGAACAACGACTATTTGGCTTTGGCCAAGTCGGTCTCCGTCGTGACGGAATTCTTCGGACCGTCGGCATTCGGCTTGATGTCGAAGTCGAAGATCTCGGTCGGCAGGAAGAGAGTCGCACACGCGTTCGGAATATCGACGATCCCGCTAATGTGCCCCTCGACTGGAGCCGTTCCGAGGATCGCGTAGGCCTGTTCTCCGGTATACCCAAACTTCTTCATGTATTCGATCGCATTCAGGCAGGCGCGGCGGTAGGCCGTGTGCACGTCCAGATAACCCTGCTTACCGGTGGTCTCATCGACCGAGATCCCTTCGAAAATCAGGTAGTCGCTGTAGCGTGGTTCCGTTGGGCTGGGCTCAAAGATCGGGTTGATCACACCATACTTCTTCACGCCCTGCTTGATCAGGCTGACGCGAATATCGAGATATCCCGCCATTTCGATGGCACCGCAGAAAGTAATTTCTCCGTCACCTTGCGAGAAGTGGATGTCCCCCATGGAGAGGCCTCCGTCCTTCACGTAGACGGGGAAGTAGACCTTCGAACCCTTGGTCAGGTTCTTGATGTCACAGTTCCCGCCGTGTTCCCGGGGAGGAACGGTTCGCGCAGCCTCTTTGGCAGCCATCGCCGCTTCGTCACCTGACATCCGACCCATGTGAGCGGTATCGGCGTAAGGCAGCGTGCAGAGTGCAGGCACCCGGTCCGGGTCCGTGTCAAAAAGTTCCTTTTCACGCTTATTCCACTCGTCCAGAAGCTCGCGAGAAGGCAGGCACCCAATCAAACCAGGGTGCATGATCCCGGCGAACTCGACATTCGGGATATGGCGGGATGACGTTTTAATTCCGTGAAAATCCCAGCAAGCCTTGCGCGCATCGGGATAGTGATCGGTTAGGAATCCGCCTCCATTCTCCTTGGCAAACAGTCCGGTAAATCCCCAATCGGATTCGTCGCGAACGCCAACATCGAGGATATCGACGACCAGCAAGTCGCCGGGTTCCGCGCCTTTGACCCCAATCGGACCACTGAGATAGTGCACCTTGGTCAGGTCAACGTCCTTAATATCGGTAGCGTCATCATCGTTTTGAATCTGTCCACCCGTCCAGTCCATACATTCGACCCGAAATTCATCTCCCGGATTCACCATGGCCACCATAGGAATGTCAGGGTGCCAGCGATTGTGAAGAACATCCTGTTCCTCCGGAGGTGTATTGAGGTCTACTTTGATCAGTGTATTTTTCATGTTTTCCCTTATCTTTTTTTGGTTAGAACTTGTATTTCCCTACAAATGACATCTACACGGAGAGGAACTTCTTGATCCCCTCCTCATCCACGCTTTCGCGAGGCGTGGAATGAACGATAGCGCCGCCCTCCATCACCAGAAACCGGTCACAGGCGTCCAAGGTAAAGGAGAGCACCTGTTCAGCTACGAGGATGGAGATTCCCTGCTCATCGCGAACCCGCTTCAGGGTTCGCGCCATCTCTTTGATGATCGATGGCTGAATTCCCTCTGTCGGCTCGTCCAGAAGCAACACCTTGGGCTGAGTGACCAGGGCCCGGGCAATCGCCAACTGTTGTTGTTGCCCACCTGAGAGATTCCCTCCCATTCGCTTGCCCATATCTTTGAGCACCGGAAAGAGTTCGTAGATGTAAGGAGGAATCTTTTTCAGCTTGGAGACATCCATGCCGGCTCGGATGTTGTCCGTGACCGTCATCTTCGGGTATATCATCCGCCCCTGGGGGACGTAGGCCAACCCGTTGCGAACCCGCTTATAACTCGGCATCCCGATCAATTCGGTGCCTTCCAGCTCGATGCTGCCAGACGTCTGCGACAACAATCCGATAATGGATTTGAAGAGCGTGGTCTTCCCCATTCCGTTGCGACCCATGACCGCAAGAATCTCGCCCTCTCCGAGTTCGAGATCCAGGCCTCCGATTACCTGACTTTCCCCGTAGCTAACTTTTAAGTCTTTTACGTAAAACATAGTTTCTCCGTTGAATAATTGGTATAATCAGTGCCCGAGATAAACCTCTTGCACCCGCGGGTCGTTCCGCACTTCGGTCATGGTGCCCTCTTTAATGATCTTCCCCAGATGCAGCACCGTGACCCGCGAAGCGATCTTCTCGACGAAGTCCATGTCGTGCTCAATGATGATCACTGACTGTTTCTTCGAGATCTTCTTGAGCAAAGCCGCGGTGGCATCCCGCTCTTTCGGAGTCATCCCGGCCACTGGCTCGTCGAGCATGATCAATTCCGTATTTTGGATGAGAAGCATGCCGATCTCGAGCCATTGCTTTTGCCCGTGGCTCAGCATCTCTCCCGGAATGTCGAGCATGTCCCCGAGAAACACCTCACCGGCGACCTCCTTAATTCGCTCAACCACTTCCTCCGTTCGATTGAAACTGAGAGATCCCCAGACGGTGCGTCCCCAAGGATAGGAGATCTCCAGATTTTCGAAGACCGTCAGATTGTCGTAGATCGACGGAGTCTGAAACTTGCGAATGACTCCAGCGCGCACGATCTGGTGCTCTCTCATTCGGGTTAGCTCGATGTTGTTGTATTTAATGCTCCCGGCACTCGCCTTCGTCTTGCCGCTGATCAAATCGAGAACCGTTGTTTTCCCGGCCCCATTCGGCCCGATAATGACCCGCAGTTCGCCCTTATCGACATAGAGGGTTAGATCGTCCACCGCCTTGAACCCGTCGAAACTGACGGTCAGGTTTTCGATCGCTAAGAGAAAATCTGTATTACTCGACATTTTGGCCTCCTTTTTCGGTCTCCGATATACTTTCTAGTTTTTTCCGGGTATCCGATTTCTTCCCAATACACTTCAAGAAGAGTGGCTTCAGGACATCCCCATAGAGTCCTGCCAAACCCTTCGGAAGGAAAAGGACAATTGCGATGAAGATACCTCCGTAGAAGAACAACCAAATGGTCGGATAGGCCTCGGAAAATACGGTCTGCACCCCATTGACCAAGAGGGTTCCGTAGACGGCTCCAAATAGGCTCAATCTTCCTCCAACCGCAGTGAAAATCACCATATCAATGGAAGGAACTACCCCGATCAAATTGGGTGACATGAATCCGACCTGCAGGGTAAAAAGTGCTCCCCCGATGGAGGTAATCACACTGGCGAAGCAGAAGATGAAGACCCGAAAGGCAGTAATATTATACCCCGAGAACCGGACCCGCGCCTCCTTGTCCCGCTGGGCCACCAAAACTCTTCCGAGTCGTGTCGAGAGAACGTATCGCGATCCGAGGATGCAAAGAAGAAGGAGAATCGCACAAACGAAGTACAGTGTCGTCTGGGCCTCCGGCGTTCGGATATCCCATCCAGCGAGAGTCTTCAGATCGGTAATCCCATTGATTCCCCCAAAATATCCCTGATTGCCGACGATAAAATACCACATACAGGCGACCATCGACTGGGTAAGAATGGCGAAGACCACTCCGCTCACCCGTCCCTTGAAGTAGAAGACACTCATGATGAACGAGAGAAGAACCGGCAGGATCAAAATCAGAGCCAGTGTTAGTGGAAAACTCTTAAAAGGATACCAGAACCAAGGGAGTTCCGTGACCTGATTCCAGTCCATGAAATCGGGAATGCCCGGTGTGGTCTGGATTGAGGTGAACTCCGGACTCGAGGCTTCGAGCTTGAGAAACATCGCCATGCAATATCCCCCCACACCGAAGAACATCCCCTGCCCGAGGCTAAGAATCCCGGCCTGCCCCCAACAGAGAACGAGGCCAACCGCGGCGAATGCGTAAGAGAGATACTTGCCCGTCATATTCAACCGGAAGGCTCCCATCACCATCGGAAGCACCACCAGAAGAACAGCGGCTAGAATGATAAATCCGATGAGACCTTCGCGGTTGGTGAACAATCGAGAATAAAAGGCCTTGAACCCTTTTTTAGCAGTGTAATTCGTTTCCATATTCGAACTGTGCGTTGAATGGTTGGCCTAGTGGCGTGTCTTGTCGGAGAAAAGGCCTTTGGTGAACTTCATCAAAATCGCGAAAATGATGATGTAGACCCACACTTTGGCGATCGAACCCGACATGAAAAATTCTAGAATGGACGAGAGAAGAGCGATGAATCCCGCCGAGATGAACAACCCGAAGAGACTGCCCAGCCCCCCGACAACCAGCACCAGGAACGAATCGACAATGTAGTCGGTTCCCGCCGACGGCGAGGTGGAGGCGATCGTCGTAAAGAAGGCTCCGGCGATTCCCGAGATCCCGCAGGCGATGCCGAAGGTGACGCGGTCGGTCATTTTGGAATTGATCCCCAGTGCTCCGGTCATTTCCCGGTTCTGGGTCGTCGCCCTCATTCGCAGTCCCATTCGGGTCTTCTTTGTGTAAATGACAAGCCCTACGGTTAGGCAGATGGTCAGGACCAGTAGAACGATTCCACTGATCGGAATAAAGATCGTGTCGGTAGGCATCCAAGCTCCGAGGAGCCACTCCGGCAAAGTTGCACTCATTTCGCGGGCCCCGAAAAAGGTCCGGTAGCTCTGCTGCATGACGAGGCTGAGCCCCCATGTCGCGAGAAGAGTGTCCAGCGGTCTCGTATAAAGACGGCTGATGAGAAGCCACTCCACAATATAGCCGACGATAAATGCGACCGCAAAGGCGAGTGGAATGACGAGAAAGACGTAGTAATCGGTGAGCGCCGGCACACTCGAAGTAATGAACTTCGAAAAGAGGCACATCGTGTAGGAGCCCAACACGAGAAACTCGGCATGCGCCATGTTGATGACTCCCATTTGCCCGAAGATGATGTAGAGGCCCATGCCCATCAGGGCGAAGATGCAGAGCAAACTCACTCCGCTGAACGACTGCATGACCACAATCGACCAAATTTCCTGTGCTGTATAATCTCCCATAATTATGGTGTTGGATTCGTGAAAAAGAGGTTGTGCGCCGCGCCGAATGAGCAACGGCGCACAACCATGTTTATAATTTCAAACAGGACCGATTAGCCCAGGATCACTGGTAACCTTCTGGGAATGGATTTGGTTCGATCAGCTCTTCGGAGACCGCAACGACTTCGATCTGACCGTTTTTCAAGATCTTGCCCATTTTGGCACGACTCCAGAGGTGCTGGTTCTCGTCGTGAATACGGACGTAGCCTTCTGGAGCGTCTGGGAATTCGATTCCACCGTGAGCCTCGTGAATCTTGTCGATGTCGAAGCTACCGGCTTTTTCGACCGCAGCTTTCCAGAGCCATGGCCCAAGATAAGCGGCCTGCGTAACGTCTCCAATCACCGAGTCTTCGCCCCACTCATCCTTAAAGGATTCGACGAACTCGATGTTGTTCTCATTACCCAGCGACTGGAAATACTTCATGCAGGTATAGAACCCTTCCGCATTCTCGCCACCGATTCCGAGCAATTCGTCTTCGGTCGTTGAGATGGTCAGGAGGTTATACTTGTCCGAGGTGATTCCTGCGGCCTTCAGTTGCTTATACCAAGCAACGTTACTGCCCCCGACAACGATGCTGTAGATCAAGTCGGGCTTTTTGAGCCGGATTTTATTGATGAGCGAGCGGAAGTTGGTGTGCCCGAGAGGATAATAGTCTTCCCCGACAACCTTACAGGATGGATCCTTCTTTTTCAGGTAACGCTCGATGTGGTTCCGGGCGATCTTGTTGGAAGTTCTCGGCCAGATGTAGTCCGATCCTACCAGGTAGAAGGTGCGTGCACCGAGATTATCGTAAGCCCAATCGAGGCCCCAGATGATCTGTTGAGTCGCTTCCTGTCCCGTATAAACAACGTTCTTCGAGGCTTCGAGGCCTTCGTAGAAAGTCGGATAATAGAGCATATTGTTTTCACTCTCGAAAATCGGCAAAACCGCCTTCCGCGAAGCAGAAGTCCAGCAGCCGAAAACACAGGCAACTTTATCGTCGACAATCAGCTTTTTCGCCTTCTCCGCGAAGGTCGGCCAATCACTCGCACCGTCTTCCTGAACCACAACAATCTGTCGTCCCAGAACGCCCCCCAGCTCGTTGATCTGCTTGATCGCTAGACGTTCGGCTTCGACGGACCCGGTTTCACTGATGGCCATCGTCCCGGAGATGGAGTGTAACTGTCCTACGGTAACCGTATCGTCGGTCACTGCCAATCCGGTGGTGTTGACCTCATCGGTTGGGTATTCTTCATTGGCATACATGCTGCCGACTCCTACCGCGCAGATTCCGCACAGGTAGAAGAGCTTTCGCTTTAGGTTATCTCTTACTTTTGTTTTTTTCATGTTCTACTTTTGTCTTGGTTATGCGGCGGCTAAAATTCGTTCCGCCTCCTCGTAAAAATCCATTCGAAAGAAGCTCCTAATCTCGTCCTGGGTCAGATCAAGCGGCGTTTCGGTGAGACCATTGCGATTGATCTCACTCAAAACCCAGCGAGCCTTCGCCTCGGTGGGCTGGCTCGCATTATTTCTCCGGAACACAATTGCGTCCAAAGCGCTCGACTGCTCCCCCATTCCTCGCTGAAAGGGACCTTGCAGCGCGTTCAGAAGCGCGTCCTTGCTCACGTCGAAGTAATTCGGAGCTGCCAGCATCGAAGCGAGGTCCGCCCGATTGATGGGCTTGTCACAATACTCCGCAGCCTCGATGAGGGCAGAAATCAAAGCGATGTGCTCATCATGACGGTCTCTCGCCAATTCCTGATGCACGAGCAAAACCTTTTCAGGATGCATCCGTTCCACTTCGTCGGTGAGTGCGGCACACCAGCAGGAACCTTCGATCAAGCCAATCGAGCTCCAGGGCTCGCCTGCACAATAGCCGTCGATATGACCCTTCATCATACAGGGAAAGACTTGAGGTGGAGGGACGACGACCAACTGAACATCCTTATCCGGATCGACGCCGCCGTCTCGAAGCCAAGAACGGAGGAGGTAATTCTGTGTCGAGAATTTAAGGACAACTCCGAAACGAAACTTTCTGCGCCCCCGAAACTCCTCCACGACCCGCTTCAAGCTCCGTGCATCGCGCACGCCCAATTCCCACAGTTCATGGGAAAAGGAAATGGCACTGCCATTATGAGAGAGCACCAATCCCGTCAGACAGGGGACACTGTCGAGTCCCAACCCACAACCCAACTCGAAAATCATACTCGCGTGAGCATGTGATGCATCCAATTCCCTGTGACGCATACGCTCTCGCACCGTAGCCCAGCCAGCTTCCCGAGAGAGATTCACTTCCAACCCCGTCCGCTCAAAAAGACCCAGTTCTTTGGCGGCTATTAGCGGAGCACAATCCGTCATCGGAACAAAACCAATATTCAGCCCTCGATTTGAGGAGCCGATGGAAAAGGTGCGAATCTTTTCCACACGGTTTTGAGACCTGGTTGCCATGCCAAAACCTTTAGCATGCCAATCTCCAAAATGATGATTTTGGCCGAGATTAAGGCATCAAATTATTCAACAATTCATCTCATCAGATTTGATAATCCAAATCATCACCCTCAGCAATATAGCTAGATACGGGCGATTATGCCCTCCAAAGAATCCGGCGAAACTTCCGAAAAATCACCCTTGGGCAAGGTAATTGCTCAAGGCCCTTTATGCATGATCCATTGGATGCGCGCCAATTATTGAACTTCTTGGAAATCGCGAACGTAAGAAGTATCCGAAAGGCTGCGAAAAACCTGAACCTGACGACGTCGGCGGTCAGCCATTCCTTAAAACGGTTGGAAGAAGACCTAGGCTGTAGGCTCTTTGACCGAGACACGCGCAAAATCTCGTTAACCTACGCGGGGCAACGTCTGATGGCCCATGCCGACGACTTGCTCGGAAACCTGACCAGTGTGCGTTCGCTCGTGAGCGAATGGTCCGAATTCGGTCAAAAGATTCTCCGTATCGGAGCAACGTCGGCCGCTTGCCAATACATCATTCCCGTCGCCCTTCGCGAATTGAAGGAAAGTTTTCCCAACGTAAACATTCAGATCACGCAGGGGACGAGCTACCAGATGGTCAATGCGGTTGAAGAGAACAAAGTCGACATCGCCATTTACCCCTCCAGAAGCCTTGCTCTCGGAAACAACTCCGTTCCGATTGGGACCGACACTCTCCAGTTTATTGTGAATCCCCTTCACCCCTGGGCTCAGGCAGGGAAATCAGACCTTTCCAAGATCAATGTGGAGCGGGTCATTGTCCCCGACAGCCAAGGGTATACCTACGACCTCGTCGACGAATACTTTCGCAACTACAACACCACCCTCACCCCTTTCATCGAGATTTCAAACGAGGAAGTCATCAAGAAACTCGTCGAACTCAACATCGGCATCGGCATCCTGCCGAAGTGGGTCGTAAAGAAGGAAGAGAAAGCCGGAACCCTTCGGACCTTTCCTCTAGGAAGGCGCCAACTCAAACGTCACTGGATCGTAGCCCACCCCAAGAACAAGGAACTCAACTTCGTGGAGAGCATCTTCACCGGCCTCGCCAAGAGCGTAGCCCAGAGTCTCTTCATCGATATGCTCCACTAAGGGACCTAATCTCGAAAGATTTTCCTCTGAAGAGCGTCCAAAAGAATTTCTGAGAGCTCAATTCTTGGAAGGCCGCAGCATTTTCGATTCGCCGAATTGCTCCGCTGCTCACTAATCTTTGACTCATGCTCGAGTGCCCTGACTGCCACATCTCCCTCAATCGGATAAAAACCGAAGATGGGCTCATTTGGCGTTGCCGGCAATGCGCGGGAACCACGGCGCTTATGCCAGTATTGAGAAAGTCAATTCCGCGCGAGGATCTCAATCGGCTTTGGCAGCGAACCCGCCAAAACGACCTCCCCCGAGTCCGCCAGTGCCCCGGATGCGACAATCACATGGAAGAGGTTCTCTTCGAAACCCCGAAGGGAGATCGCATTCTCGACGTTTGCGAAAACTGTCAGTTCATCTGGATCGACCAAGAGGAATGGGGAGACCTCCCCCGAAAGGCCAAAGCCGCACCCGAGAAAACGCTCAAAGACTTCAACATTTCCGATGCGCTCCGGGAGAAGGTGCCCGTCCAGCGCATCGAAGAACTCCGAGAGATTCATAATCTCGAGCCTTCCGAGCAAGAATCTCCAGAAAAAGTATGGCAGTGGATCCCCGCCCTAGCCGGACTCCCGATCGAAGAGGATCAGCCGACCCACTCCCGGTTCGCCTTCGCGACCTGGAGTACCTTCTTCCTCATCTTGATTGCCAGCCTCTATGCGTTCGCCCATCCCAACTCATTCCAAGAGTCGGGTCTGATCCCTGCCGAATGGTCACGAGGAGGAGGAATTACCCTAATTAGTTCCTTTTTCCTCCACGCGGGAATCTTTCACCTCATCATCAACCTCTATTTCCTCACTACCTTTGGCGACAACGTCGAGCACCTCCTCGGCCCTGCCCGCTTCGTGATCCTGCTACTCCTCGCGACACTCTTCGGTGACATTACCCACATCCTCATCAATCCGGAATCCACTGTGCCCTGCATCGGGGCCAGTGGAGGAATCTCCGGCATCATCGCCTTCTACGGACTCAGCTTTCCCCATGCCCGAATTTCTCTCCTCGTTCGCCGAAGCCGTTGGTTCGGCATTTTCCAGGAAAATTCATTCTTAAAGGTCCGAGCCATCTGGCTCTTCGGGATCTGGATCCTTATGCAATTTTTCTATGCCTACCTACAGTTTCACGGGAACACGAATATATCGGGAGCCGGCCACCTCGGCGGAGCGATAGCTGGAGTTATCCTCTGGTGGGTCTTCCCCAAAGAGATGACCCCAAGAAATGCGCAATCCCCCCTGGAGTCCCTCCGTCGCAAGAAGCACCAATAGAGACGCACTCTCGCACAGGTTACGCCCCGTTCAGTCTTGACCCATTCCCGCCTTCCTGAGACGTTTCAATCGAAACGCTACTGTTTCGAGAATCACCATATTACAATAGGTTATGACCACCATTACCGACATTCGCGCACGCGAAATTATCGATTCCCGCGGGAATCCTACCGTTGAAGTAGACGTCGAGCTTGAGTCCGGTGTCGTTGGCCGCGCTGCTGTACCTTCGGGTGCTAGCACCGGTGAAAACGAAGCCCTCGAGCTTCGTGACGGCGCACTCTCCTCCAAGGATTTCCCGAAAGGCTTCAGCCCGAAAAAACGCTACGGCGGCAAGGGAGTGACCAAAGCGGTCGATAACGTCCACGAAATTATCGCTCCTGAGCTTTTTGGACAGGACGCCTGCGACCAGGTTGGCATCGACAAGATGATGCTCGACCTCGACGGGACGGCCACCAAGAGCAAGCTCGGCGCCAACGCCATCCTCGGGGTCTCCCTCGCAGTGGCCAAGGCCGCAGCCGAAACTCTCGGAGTTCCTCTTTATAAGTACATCGGCGGACCGAACGCCAAGGTTCTTCCCGTTCCGATGATGAACATCATGAACGGCGGATCTCACTCCGACGCTCCGATCGACATCCAGGAATTCATGATCATGCCGAAGGGTGCGGAAACTTTCCGCGAAGCCTTGCGCATGGGTTGCGAAATCTTCCACGAACTGAAGACGGTCCTCAAGGCTCAAGGCCTCAGCACCGGAATCGGAGACGAAGGCGGATTCGCACCGAAGCTTGCTTCCAACGAAGCCGCTCTTGAAGCGATTGCTGCGGCCGTAAAGGGCGCTGGCTACAAGCTCGGCAAAGAAGTCTTCATCGCCCTCGACGTCGCCTCTTCGGAATTCTACGACGCCAAGAAGAAGAAGTATGTCTTCGGCAAGAGCGACGGGTCCAAGAAGAACGCCAAGGAAATGGTCGCCTTCTACCAAGACCTCCAGAAACGCTACCCCATCCTCTCCATTGAGGACGGTTGCGACGAAAACGACTGGAGTGGTTGGAAGACTCTCACCGACGAACTCGGCGCCACGACTCAGCTCGTCGGAGACGATCTCTTCGTAACCAACACCAAGTTCCTCAAGAAGGGCATCGATCTCGGCGTCGCCAACTCGATTCTCGTGAAGGTGAACCAAATCGGTTCCCTGACCGAAACCCTCGACGCGATTGAAATGGCCCGCGAAGCTGGCTACACGTCTGTCATCTCTCACCGTTCCGGTGAAACCGAAGACACCACGATTGCTGACATCGCCGTGGCCACCAACGCCGGACAGATCAAGACCGGTTCTCTCTGCCGGACAGACCGGGTTGCCAAATACAACCAGCTCCTCCGCATCGAAGAAGAACTCGGCTCCCACGCGATCTACGGCGGCAAGCTGTAATCGCCACGATCGATTCTTACACTTTCAGGCGGCTCTCTTCGGAGAGCCGCCTTTTTTTTGGTTACATACCGGGAGCAAGTCGCCCTCCGTTCGGCGCAGGACTTTCCCGGCATGAGCCTGTCGAATGCAGTCGCGCGATTTCTCCGGCCAGAGGCGCATTGGCACTCCCACCTCAACGAACTTTTGCCCTTCCTCAATCGTAGAGGCACGGTGATAACCGTTTCTAAGGGTTCGCAGATGACTCCCAGAGACTTCACACCCCCCAACGAAATGGCTCTCGCCATTCCGCTCCCACTTCAAAGAGAGGTGCCAATGCCCCACCTCTTTCGGCCCGAGGCCGAGGTGCAGCTGAAGCTGCGGACTGACTAAGCGTTCCACAGGATTCCAACCAGTGCCACGAATCTAGAGCTGGACGTGTCCTGCGAAGCATGGAAGCTCTCGCTACTTTGGGCGGCCACCATTCGCGCACGACTTTCCCGGCATGAGCCTGTCGAATGCTGTCGTGCGATTTCTCCGGCCAGAAAAGAGACAAATATCCGTAATCTACACCGCGCCGCGCGAAACTCTCGGAACACAATTCAATCCAATCCCGCTCACCCGAATGACTGAAGTCAATCGGGAACACTGGGGCGCAGCTACTGCTTCCGATACCACTTCCCTTTTGCATCCTGAAGCCACACCCCAGGAGCGGAGGTCTTGGCCAATTGCGCAGCCCTCTGCTTTTGCACCTTATCCACGGGCTGGCCCGTCTGCTTGGCGATCTCTTGGTAAACGGTCATCCGGTCCTTATTCTCGGCCTTGACCATCTTATCCTCCTCAGTCGAGATCGACCCACGAACTGAAAGAAGTCCATCATTGGTCACCCCAAGAAGGCCTTGCTCCTTCAGGCTGTCAATTGTCGGGAGGCGCTCCTCCATTCGCTCCCGAATTTGGTCGAGATCGGCCGCCTGTAGCGAGGGAACAGCTACCAAGAGCGCGAAAAGAAATAGAGAGATACTAGGAATGAGGGTCTTCGATTTCATAAATGGATACGATTTAGGAAGAAGAATCTTCGGTGATCACAGTTTTCGATTGAGAGTCGAGGTCGTCAAAGAAGCTGTTCAGCTGTTCCTCCACTTGGACATTCACATCGACGATGATGTGAACCGGCTCGACTCGGTGCGTTATCTCATGGTGAGTCGTGCATGAGGCCAGCAAAAGAGGCAAAAAAGGGAGAGACCAGAGAAAGAGCACTTTGGGCATGGAATCAGGCTAGGCGAGAAATTGGATTGATTCAAGTGGATAGCCATTTTCGAGATGCTCCGATTCGCCAGACTATCCGCAGCTCCCAATCACCCCCCTGCGGAAAGAGAAATCTGCTTTCCCAAAAGAACTAAACGGAAGACTTTTTCGAAAGGAATCTGGAAATTGAAATCGAGGTTGATCGATGGAGCCTGAATATCCGGAGCCCGCGAGCTTCCTGATATTTCAATAAAAGTATTTTTCGCCCCTTTTCTCAAAAAGAACACTTCGACGTGAAGGGACTTCAACCGAAGATCGCTTACCGCCCGGGTGAGGACATCTGAGTTTCCCGCTCCTCCTCCCAAGGCCTCGGCCACCCACTCCGGGTCTTTAAATCGGATTGTAGCCTCTTGACTGCTATCGAGATCAAGACCGGCCTCGAGCGCAATCAGTTTGCCTTCTTTCGCAGCAACCCTCACTCGTCCACTCATTCGTCCAGTTGCTTCCACCTCGTCGAGGCGGGCGACCCGAACGACCTCATCCAGATCGATTCCCCGCAGATGAAGCGAGGCATCAAAATCCCGGCCTGGATCGGTCAGGTTGAGGCTAGACGGTTCATCCAAAGAGAGTTCACCTCCCAGTAACTTCCATTCGAAACGGTCAACTTGGAGAACCTTTTCCGGCGAAAGACTCCAGTCAATTCGCCCGGGCCCCGATCGAAAGCGGTCATACTCCACTCGATCCCACTCCAAGGTCTGCATTCCCAAAGTGGCCAAATCCGGAAGCAACTCGAGACCGAGCCATCCCCGAAAACCATCCAAAATCACTGGAGTGTCCTGAATCCCCAATTGTCCCCCAGCAACTCGAACGAAACCTCGGACAACTGGGGCATCCACCGGACCGGTTCCATGAAAGAGTGCCCCGAGCTCTCCCCCGATTCGCAAAACCGAGAGGTCCCCCCCGAGACTGAAAGGAAGTGAAACCGACTCCCCGCGAATTGGCCCGATGCCCAGCCATCCGTCACCGGATAGGATCGGATCGAAGCGCAATGACTGGATTCCGTGCACCGCGAGTCCCGCAGGCAGTCCAGAGACTCCATAAAAGAGATCGACCCGGTCAGCACCCGGAATGGCTTCTGCCTCGAGGATGATCTCCGGCGCCTCAACCTCCCTGTCGCCAGCTCCAGCCTTCAGGTTCTTCAGCTTCGCCTCCACGTTGAGCACCGGAAAATCGAATCGAGACGGGTCCTTTGTCCACTGAGCTGCAGCCCGCAGCCCGAAACTTTCCAGATGTAGAACGTCGGAAACGGCAGATCCAGCAAAGGCCCAGCGGATCCAAGCCATCGGATCTTCCACCGACAAATAGCCCGACGCCGCACGCATCCGATTTCCCCCCACTTTTCCGACCAAACCGAGCATCGTATCCCGATTCGGCACTGCAGCATAAGCTTCCAGACGATGCTCCTCGAAAAGTGCCCCCAGATTCGCAAGGACTGGCTCCCGCTCCTCCCACTTGAAACGGAACGATTCGAGCCAAAACCTCGAAAGGGGTATACTCGGAATCGAAGGCATCGCAAATTTGCGAAAAGCTCCTTCCTCCTCGACCGATTCCTCCTCTTTGGTTTCCTCTTCCTCCCGATCTTTCGACGGAGCGTATTCGATGGATACCCCTGACAACCGAACCGAATCTGCGGAACCCCGGATCAATCGAGGAATGCGGTATCGGACCTCCGCCTCTTCTATGCCGACCGAACCATCCGGCCAATCCGCTGTCACCCCTTCCACAGAGCTGGAGGTCAGAGTGACTCCAATCCCACGAATCTCGGGATCAGAAAAACCCGCTTTCTGGAATCCAAACCTCACCGCCATCTCAATCACCGAGGGAAGGCTGAACCACGCCGCGAGAACAATCACGACGAGGGAAGCGAAGGCGATGAGAAAAAACCGTTTCATCCAAGATGACTCATCCAATCGCCCCATGCTCACCGGGGCAAGGCTGGGGCCACCGAAATCCTGCGAACAAACGCTCGTCAAAATCGCCAGCCGAGGCCACCCTTGCTCCATGAGTTCCCCGACGATGACGATTCGCCCGATGTCTTCATCCGAAGTCCCCCTCGCCATTGAGTGGGCTGACCGCGAAGGATGGAATCCAGGCCTCGACGATGCCCAGACATTCCACGCCGCGGATCCCGAAGGATTTTGGATTGGTGAAGTCGATCACGAACCCGTCGCCGTTATCTCCGCGGTCCGGTCCGGTAAAAATTTCGGATTTCTCGGATTCTACATCGTCCATCCCGACTTCCGCGCACAGGGTTATGGCTTGGCCATCTGGAATAGAGCGATGGACCACTTGGCCGGAAGAACCATCGGCCTCGACGGTGTCGTCGATCAACAGGACAACTACCGCAAGTCCGGATTTCAGATCGCCTATCGCAATATCCGGCAACAAGGGACCTCACAAAACTTCGCCCCCGCAGACTCCCGCATCGTTCCCATTTCGCAGATTCCCTTCGAAACCCTGTGCACCTATGATCGCCGCTATTTTCCCGCCGATCGTTCGGAATTCCTCCAGAGCTGGATCGGTGAGGAACACGGATTAAGCCGAGCCTTTCTGGATGGGCAGACCCTCCGCGGATACAGCACACTCAGACAGTGCGCGGAGGGCTGGAAATTTGGCCCCCTTTTCGCCGACACCCCAGCTATCGCCGAAACGCTCTTCCAAGCGCTGCAAAACGAAATCCCGACCGGAGAAACGATTTTTCTCGATACTCCCGAGCCCAATACCGAAGCCACCGACCTGGCCCAGCGCTACAAGATGCGACCGGTCTTCGAAACGGCTCGCATGTACCGAGGCCAAGAGCCTTCCGTTTCCTTGGAAGGAATCTATGGAGTCACCAGCTTTGAACTGGGATAACTGGACGGTCGAAAAAGAACGCTTCGACCCTTGGCAAAAACTGCCAAAGAGTTACTTCTGAAACCAGTCGCCTTCTTCGTCCTGAACCCAGACTTGAGGTCCGGCATCCTTGATCATTTGCGCAGCCGAACTTTTCTGAACCTTTTCAACGTCTTCACCCTTTTCCTTGGCGACGATATCATAGTAGGCCTTCAGATCATCGTTTTGCTCCTGAACGTGCTTCGACTGCATGGGAGAGATATCCCCTCGGATCGAGTAGAGGCCTTCATTGGTAATCCCGACCAATCCTTGGTCCATAAGCTCATTAATCTGGTCCTCACGTTCCATCAGCTGATTCTTCAGCGTGCTCAGGTCAGGAGCTCCCGATCCCTGCATTACGGTATCGTCCAAATCAGTCGTTTCGTTGTCCGCCAAAGCGGCACTTCCACTCAAAATTGCGGGGATCAAAAGGATAAGAAGCAGAGGTCGGTGTTTAATCATGATCTTAAATTATTGCCCTTACTTCCAAAGAATCAATCTCCCTTTTGGGAGCTTCAGTCGCCGGAACCGTCGGACATTTTGCCCATTTCCGAATAAAAACTATCGACGTTCCGATCCACCGAGTTGTTTTTCCCCATCGTTCCGGGGGCAGCCGGATAATTCGGGCCCGAAGAACTGCAGCCGGAAAGAAAAAGCGAGAAACATGCAATCGAGCCGATGAGAACTATTTTCATGGTAGAACCAAAAAAGGTGATCCCCCCATACACAGCAAGATCGAAGCTCGCTCTCAAAAAGTAGCCGCTCAGCTTTAGCTGCGCGGTCCCGCGGTTACGAAAGGCCCTCCAGGGGTCCGACCGAGCAGACGTGATGGGGGCAGCTAAAGCTACTCCCCTACGAAAAGTAGCCGCTCAGCTTTAGCTGCGCGGTCCTGCGATTGCGGAAGGCCTACAGGGTTCCGACCGAGCAGACGTGATGGGGGCAGCTAAAGCTACTCCCCTACGAAAGGTAGCCGCTCAGCTTTAGCTGCGCGGTCCTGCGATTAGGAAAGGCCCTCCAGGGGTCCCGACCGTGCAGACGCAATAGGGGCAGCTAAAGCTGCACCCCTACGGAAAGCTTCCTGAGTGCGTCACGCACAATCGCATTCCCCCAACAAGAGCCGAAGCTCCGCGGCTGCGCAACGTCCATCGCAGCTCCCATTTTCCAGTTTCCCTCCTCTCCTCAGAAAGGAGTTTATTCCCATTCCAGAAATTCCTTGCGCCGTTACTTTTCATATTTAAAACTAGTTTTATATATGAAACTAGGTGATTCTCTTTCTTTTGCAGAGTGCGAGACCCCGGCCCCAGCCCTGAGCCGGGGCCTGGCGGTGCTGCGTATGCTGGGCGAAGACTCCCCCGCCTCTCTCGAGAACCTTTCATCCCGATTAAACCTTCCCAAAGCCTCCGTCTTCCGTCTCCTCGACACTCTGGAAAAAACCGGGACCGTCCGCCGCAACGCCGACAAGCTGTACGAGCCTCTTTGGACCCTCCAACCACTCGCCAACGACTCCGAAGCTCTTCGTCGTCAGATCCATCGAAAGATGCCGGAATTGAGTGCCGAAACTCAATGCTCGGCCGAATGGTACGAGCCGACCGAAGCGGGCATGAAACTGATCTATCAGGAACTCCCTCACTCTGAGCTCTGCGTGAAAGCAGGACCCGGATTCCTCCGGGACTGGGAATCGGAATTCGAGGCCGTCGCCCGCCTGGGCCATGCCTTCGCCAAGGAGGCCAAACCAGTCCGTCAGAGTTCTCTCTATGTCCGCAATGGAGAAAGAGAAACAATTTCCGCTCAACAGATCCGAGCCCTTACCGAGAAAGCGCGAACTGAAAGCGTCGCCTATGATGAGGCCTTCAACACCAATGGAGTCCGCCGATTCGCAGCTGCTGCGATCGACGAACAAACCCACACCTTCATCGGAGTCCTTGCCCTCGCCCAAGCCTATCGGTTCAGCGATCTGCCCGACCCCTCTCTCCTTCTTCAACAACTGACAAAAACCCTCAACGGATAAGCACCCATGAGAATCCTCTACATCGACATCGACAGCCAACGCCCCGACCACCTCGGCTGCTACGGCTACCATCGCAACACCAGCCCCAACATCGACCAGATTGCCAACGAAGGCGTCGTCTTCGACCGCTGCTACACCCCGGATGCGCCGTGCCTGCCATCCCGCACCGCTTTTTATTCCGGTCGCTTTGGGATCCAGACCGGTGTCGTCGGCCACGGAGGATCAGCCGCTCAACCGAAAACCGAAGGGCCCACCCGTGGATTCCGCGACCACTTCGACTTTCAGGGGCTCGGTGGACAGCTGCAAAAGTGCGGCTATCACACCGCGATGATCAGCCCCTTTGGGCAACGCCACGCTGCTTGGCATTTCTACGCTGGCTTCAACGAAATCCACAATACCGGCATGGGAGGAATGGAGTCCGCCGAGGTCGTCCAACCGGTCGTCGACAAATGGATGAGTGACAACTCCAGCAAGGACAACTGGTATCTACACATCAACTACTGGGACCCACACACGCCCTACCGCACCCCCTCAGATTACGAGAATCCCTTCAAAGACGACCCTCTCCCCGACTGGTTGACCGACGAAGTCATTGAAAAGAACAACCAAAGAGTCGGCCCTCACGGTTCCCACGAGGTAGGGATGTATCATGGGAATGAAGATCCAAAGTTTCCCAAACACCCCGGCAAAGTCACCGATCGAGCTTCGGTTCGCCGCATGATTGATGGCTACGACATGGGCGTGCGCTACGTCGATGACCAGATTGGAAAAATCGTTTCCGACCTCAAATCAGCGGGCGTCTACGACGAAACCATGATCGTCATCTCTGCCGACCATGGGGAAAACCTCGGCGAATGGGGACTCTACGGCGAACACGGCACTGCCGATGACATCACCTGCCGCGTTCCCCTCATCATCAAGTATCCCGGTGGAGCCCAAGGGATTCGCAACAGCAAGTTCCACTACAACCTCGACCTCGCTCCGACCCTGATGGATCTCCTCGGGGGAAAGAAACAGGAAATTTGGGATGGTGAATCCTATGCTCCGGCGATTACCGAAGGTTCCGATGTCGGCCGCGAAGAGGTGACCATCAGCCAATGCTGCCACGTCTGTCAGCGCTCGGTTCGCTGGGGTCAATGGCTCTACACTCGCACCTATCATGACGGCTTCCACCTCTTTCCGCAGGAGATGCTGCACGACCTCGAGGCCGATCCACACGAGCAAAATAACCTCGCCGAAGATCACCCCGAGCTCTGCCGTGAAGGACAATGGCGCCTCTCCCGCTGGCACGATGCCCAGATGCAACAAATGGCCCTCAACTCCAGCGATGTCGTCGATCCCCTCTGGACCGTCGTTCGCGAAGGCGGCCCCTTCCACGCCTCCCTCACCTACGGCCAGCCCAAATGCGAGGGATTCGAGGTCTACATGAACTACCTCGAAGAAACAGGTCGCAAAGAAGGCGCGGATCAACTCCGGGAGAAATACGCCGATCAGCTGGAACACTTTTCCAACAAAAAAGTCTTCTAATTACTGACTGCTAAGGTATCAGGGGAATTTGCAGCCCCAACTTAATTTCGAGAGGGAGGACTGAAATGGTCCTCCCTCTTTTTTTCACCGGGGTCCAGCCTCCCGAACCGCCGATTCGAATCCCCGGTCAATTCTTCGAAGCCGACTGAGAGGCAGCGCAGCATGTAAGGTAGTCTATCCTGAGTGGCTCTACCCAACACTGGGACCGGCTTCATTCAGTTCTTTGAAGTGGAGAGGAGAAGATGCTTTCCAAGGCTACTCTGCCCAATAGGCAGATGAAAAATGTCGTAGCAGATCAAGCAAACGCACTACTCGGTTTCGATGATATCCTTGTAGGTCGCGAAATAACGGCCACCGAACTCCTTCTGGGAGTCTGCGTCGAAATGCAGTTGATCTCCCCTGTCCGATAGCCCCTCCGAACTCACAACACCTGCCTCCTCAATCCGTTCGGGGATGGATCTGATTCCTTCATTGATAAGACTGGCATTGGCTGAACGCACTGGGTCATCCGGGTAAATGAAGGGGCCCAGTTCTCCAGCGATGAAAGGAACATCGGGAGCATCCAATGCCTCTCGAAAGGCATTTGCGACCACAGCAAGGTTTTGGCCATAAGCCTTTGCTGCAGAAGCACTCCCGCACTCGCTTTCTCCCTGATGCCACAAGATGGCTTTCAGTTCACCCCGCTCCATGGCAATTTTCGTTCGTCGAACCGCTTCCTCGAACAGATCCTGTCCCGGCATCCAACGGCGGATCGGCGTACCGCCCACCGCGCACGGAATCAAGCCCACCGACGTTTTCGGATTCTCCTCCGCCACCTGCTTCGCAAAAGTGAATCCGAGACCAACTCCCGCGAAGCTCTTATCGAAATGAATTGGCTCTCCCTCGTTCACCCAATCGTCATTCTTATCGAGAACGAAAATCTGGGGATCAGGAATACGGTCCTCAGGAGTTACCTTCCCCCGCCCAGCCATATTGGACTGGCCGACCAAGAGAAATAGCTGCATCTCCGATGGAATATCCGGCGCTTCCCCCGAGCCCGCGTCTGCGAAACTCGCCCCTTGGGCGAAGATCGCCAGTAGCAGGCACCGACTCAACCAACTACTCACTCCTCTTTTCATAAGTCCCATGTGTCTCCTTCGAACAAGTTTCCGTTCAGGGTAATTGAAGATGTCGATGACGAATCGACGATAACAGGGTCGAGCGACGGAGCCATATCAGAAGGAAAAAACTCATTATTCTCGATCAAAACATCACTCGCGTTTCTGACAATGATCGCTGTCGACAACAGAGCTTCCAGATATTTCGGACCATCTGCGAAAGGCCCACCATAATCTTGGAAACGGTTTCCAGTAATCCGGATATTGTGATTATCCACAACACTCAACGGCCCGATCGCGACAGAGAAATCGCCTATGTAGATATTGGTCGATCTGACCCGTGAAAAGGTATTCCCCTCAATCAAAATATCGACCGCCGAAGGACCTTCAAACCAGCTCAGCGACTGCCCGAGCGTAATTCCTGGCTTCGCCAAATTTTCGAAATGGTTGTTCAGGATCTTCGCTCCTTTCGTGTACAGCCTGAATCCCCGCACCCGAGAATCAATGATATGGCAATCCTCGATCACCAGACCTTCACAGATCGTATCAAGATCCAAGGCCAGATCCGGCACGGATGATTCGGTAACAGCACCCTTCGATTTGACCGGCGGTCCGTAATCAGAGGACGCACTCAAACTATCGACGGTGTGCGAAATCTCCAACGGATCATCCATCGTCACCTCCAGAGCATACCGATCTCTCCATTTGACGATCCTGGCGGAACTGACCCGCGTGGTTTGCGTCACCACCCCGGTTGCACCATCGGTGATTTGAAATCGGTCGCCGACTTCAACCAGATGATTGTTTTTCAAATCCATCAGGATGGTATTGTGAGAAGGATGACTAAGCACCCTCAGGTTGGTGCTCCCGATATTGCCTCCATCATCATCCATCTTTTCGAAACGGCAGCCTCGCACCTCGGGCCCTTGTCGCATCCTTTTGCTAAAGAATGCATCCGCATTCACGCTCATCATCCGATTTCCCTTAGGCAAAACACGACAGTCAACATATTGATTCCCGCCGGGGCCTGTCATCTCATTGAACGCCTGAGCCGGCGCACTGTATACCGTCACATTCTCAAAAACGAAACCTCCGGTATCAATAAGTCTAAAGGTATGCTTCGAACGCCTCGCGAGAGCAAAAACTACGCAGCAATCGCACGACTAAAGTCATGCGAGAACGGAAGAGAAACCTCAATCCCACCGTTCCCGATCGACTTTAGTCGTTCGGCTCGCATCGGCTACCAACCTCATCCGAGCTGAACAATCTCACCGCGCCGCCTCAATCATCCCAGCCACGCGAGAGCAAAAAGTACGCAGCAATCGCACGACTAAAGTCATGCGAGAACGGAAGAGAAACCTCAATCCCACCGTTCCCGATCGACTTTAGTCGTTCGGCTCGCATCGGCTACCAACCTCATCCGAGCTGAACAATCTCACCGCGCCGCCTCAATCATCCCTGCCTCGCGAGAGAGAGCATAAAGCGCGCAGCAATCGCACGACTAAAGTCATGCGAGAACGAGAGAGGAACCTCACTCCCACTGTTCCCGATCGACTTCAGTCGTTCGGCTCGCATCGGCAACGGACCCTCAGATACCCCCCCCAAAAATCCAAACGACTCTCCGACCTTCCCTTTTGTGCATTCTGCACCTCCTCGCGGCGATCCTCTCCCCCCTCGTCTTATCCCGTAATCTACCCCCCGCGGCCAGAGTCAGGAGTTTTGGGCCAATTCGGAAGCAGAAGGTTCGAGCGCTCTAAAGCGATTACACGTAATTTGCTTTCTGCATAGGCGATCCACTAGAGTCACGATTATCATGAATCACTTCCTCCGCAACTCACCCTTCCTCCTCCTCGGTCTGGTTCTCTTGTCATCTTGCCAATCCCTTCCGAATAATCCGCCACCGACGGTCAAAGCTGTAGAATTGGATCGCTACACTGGACTTTGGCATGAGGTCGCCCGCCTACCCGTATTCTTTCAAGACGAAGACGAGCGCGCCACTGCAGAGTACTCGTTAAACGACAACGGGACAATCGCACTCGTCAATACCGCAATCGCCCCGGACGGATCGACCCGTAGCGTCACCGGACACGCGGTGCCCGTCCCCGGTTCCGAAAACACTAGACTGGAGGTCACGATCGATAACTTCTTCGCCAAGATTTTTGGCTCTTCGCCAGATTTCGGGAACTACTGGATTTTTAAACTCGAATCGGACTACTCCGTGGCTCTGGTGGGATCGCCGAATCGGAAAACGCTCTGGCTCCTCGCACGCGAACCGCAAATCCCCGACGAGCAGTTGAGGCAATACATCGATTACGCCTCTCAACTAGGGTTCGATACCGACAAATTAATCCTCAACAACCGCCCACTCTAGGACCATCCCATCGGAAGCCCTTTAGCTCTTACGGAAACGCAGACTGACCACCTCATAGGGTGAGAACTTGACGAAACTCTCGACGCTTTCCACCGACTTTTCCCCGATCTCGGTTTGTTCGACGGTCCAACCCTCTGCGACTTGAACCTCAACCGAACCCCGACGGCCGGCTACTTCGTGTAGGCGTAAAATCCAAGATCCTTCCCCGGCGGGCTTGACCCAGCAAGGAACCAGCGAGTCTCCACCCTCCAAGGACATCAGAGGCGATTCGACCGACTCACCCCGGTAGATCAACGGCTCGGTAAAATGGGTATCCGCCACGGAGGCCGGCTGACGCTCACGCGGCAACCCGGCATCATAGCGCCCGATTGCCAGAGCAATCCGGTGAGATCCTTGATCGCTGAAAGGCGATTCGATCTCCAGTCGGGTCAGATGAGGGGGCCACGCATGAGCGTGTCCATCAAAGCCGGTCACTTTCGGACTCCGCACGAGGCTCACCCCAACGCATCCGTTCCGGACCGAAGCCCCGTACTTCGCCTCGGATACGAGGAACATCCCCTCACTCTCCCCCTCATCGAATATCGAAAGGTGACGATTGAAAGGAACCTCCCACATGGCCTCGGCAACCATCCCGTTGGCCAACTGAGGACGGAGAACGCTCCCGTAAGGAATGCCAAATCGAGCATTCATCGCCGCGTATTGCGTCGGGAAAAGAATCTTTAGCAGAGACTCCGACTCGTGCCAGTCCAGATCGATCGAGACATTGACTAGCGGACTCCCCGCTTCGAGGAGGAAGGTAACCGTCGCTTCACTCGATTCGCCGATCTTACGTTTCACGGCGAACCCGCCGCGGTGCGATCCTTCCTGAACCGGAGTCACCGTCGCATCGGCCGCGCAGACCTCCCCCAAGGACAAGACGTGGCGATCAATATCCCAGGCGTCGAAGTTCGCCGCATGGTCCGGATAGAGGACCAATTGTCCGATGGGTTCGGACAGTGGCACTTCCACCCCTTCCCAAACGAGCGAATCAATCCATCCGGACTGGTTCAACTGGAAGGATACCAAACCATTTGAGACCAATGAACCTTCGACACGCACCTCTTCCGGCTGTTCAACGGCCACCCCGGCCAGCGCAGATCCGCTCAGAGCTGGCAGTTCAACATAAGTGGCCTCCTTCGCACCTTCCGGCGTGATCCACTTGCGCACGGGAACTGCATGCGGGTTGAAGATGGCCAAGTCGCCTTCACCTTCCAACGCTTGAGCAGCTTCTGCCCTCTGCGTGGCCGCGTTCTCATCGAGCTCCGGCAACCCTTCCAGATACACATCCCAGACCGAACTCCCGGGAATGTAGTCGTGAAACTGAGAGAAGACCAAACGCTTCCAAGCGTGCTCCATCTCCCAATGCTTTCCAGTCAGGGAGGAAACCGATTCGGCAACCTGCAAGGCCCGCTCGAGATTCCGGAAGCTCTCTTTCAAATTCCCGTGCGTGGTGTAGGTTCCGCGGTGATACTCGAGATAGCATTCGCCCTGGTGAACTGGCAGCTCATCCTTCACCGCATTCAAGCGATCGAAAAAGGCCTCCGGCTGATCCCATTCGATCGACGGCATTCCCGGCAGCGAACCGAGTCGACGCGCCCGCTCGAGCATCTCGTCCGTAGGTCCACCGCCTCCGTCGCCATACCCGGTCGGGAGCAGGTATTCGTCGTGGATATCGGCCTGCTGATTCGCATTCATCGGAGCCTTCACGTTGTCGATCGTCATGTGCGTGACGTAGCCGGACTCCTGAGTCACGTGGGCGAGCACCTCCGAACCATCGTGCCCCTTCCAGACAAAACTGCTATAGGGAAAACGGTTGATCGCATTCCAAGTCATCTTCGTCGTGAAGAAGTAATTCACCCCGGTCTGCTTCATGATCAAGGGCAGGCAGGCCGCATAGCCGAAGACATCCGGGAGCCAGGTCAGCTTCGAGAGCTGTCCATTGATGGCCTCGAACCCCTTCTGTCCGAGAACAAAGCTGCGGGCCAACGCTTCTCCGCAGGCCATGGTTGTGTCGGACTCCACGTACATCGCCCCGGTCGCTTCCCATTGTTTGGAACCGATTCGCTGCAACACGCGGTCGTACAGGCCGGGCTCCCGCTTCGCCACCGCCTCGTAGCTGGCAGGCTGGCTGTAGGCGAATCGGTATTCCGGATACTCTTCCATCAAGCGGTCGACGGTCGAAAAGATGTTCACCGCTTTCAATTCTCCCATGCGCTCAGGCCAGATCCAGACGAGATCCAGGTGGGCGTGTCCGGTCAGAACACAACGGGCAAAAGTCTTGTCGACCCGGAGGCTTTGATAGAGCCCCGCCAGTGATTCCCGCAAGGCGGCAACCCCTTCCCGATCGAGAGCGTTCACGGCATCCTCCATACCTCGGAGCATTTTCCGCAGCGAAGGAGTAAATTTATCCATCGGCGGCTGCAATCCGGCCCCGATCAATTCGGTCGAGACCTGAGGATTCTCCCGGTGCCGCTGATCAATGAACAAGTCGAAGATGCACTTGAGGTCGTGGTAGGCATTCCACACTTCGTCGTTCCGACGCCGGACGGTAGCGCTCTCAAAGTAGCTCCCCTTCTCTTCCATCCCGTTCGCCTCCGGATGCCAGATCGCACTCTGGATGCAGCTCGATTGGACCCAGACCTCACTCGTCCCCTCAGGCAAACGGCAATGGCGGTGGGCAACGTTGAAGCCAAAATACGGTTGATCCTCAACGTAAAGCGTCGCCTCTGCCTGATCTTTCCAGTGGAGCCAAGTATTGTCGTCTGCCGCCTCCGGGAGGAAGACCCGGCTCCATCGCTGGTCAAATAATTTGCCCCAGAAAGAGCAATGACTCACTGGCTGGCGATCCAAGGTCTTGCCTTTGGCCAGTGGCACCTGACTCGGGCTCGGCTCGGAAGCCTCAACCGAGACCGGACGCGAATCCGTCCAGATGCTCGATTGTAGGCGATTGAGAGCCGCGTTGATTCGGTTGGGGGTCAGTTGCGGAAGATGATGATTGGGAAGCATAATAGTAGAAAGGAGTATAGCAGAAGCATCGCTCTCGGTTCTTGCGGTAACCCGACAATTTCTTACGCTGACTTGATGCACACGCTCTCGACCTTCGACTGGCCCCAACCCTACGCCTGCACCTACGAAGCCTACAACTATAGCTACATTCCCTCCCCCAAAGTGCATGCTCAGGATTATCACGAATTCTTCTGGATTGAGAGCGGGCGCGGCTGCCACCTTTTAAACGGAGAGCCCAGGCTCATGGAAACCGGCTACTTTGCCCTCATTCGCGCGGATGACCAACACGGCTTCTCCGCCTGGGAACAGGACGACCGCATCCGGCTGATCAACTTCGCCTTCCCCTCGCCTCTCTGGGAAAAAATCCGCACGAACTTCTTCCCCGATCGGATATGCTTCTTTGATCATACACCGATCGCCAAGCGCGAATATTACTTGAGCGTCGATGACCGCGAACGCCTCCGTCAGATGGGTAACGACTTGGCTGCCGGCCACTGGAACGAAACCAATGCGGCCGCCTATCTGCACGGAGTCCTCGCCCTCCTCGACAATCGCGACCGGGAAACCACTCATCCCGCCGCCACTCCCGAATGGCTGACCCAAGCCGTCCGGAAGATTGAGATCTGGCCGAACTTTGTCGGAGGAGTCCCGGAGTTCGTCCGTATGGCCGGACGCAGCCACGAACACGTCAGCCGGGCTTGTCGTAAATGTCTAAACATCAGCCCGCGGGAGATCGTCAACCGGGCTCGGATCAAATGGGCCTCCATGCAACTGGAGACCTCCCAAAAAGAGATCGTCGATATCGCCGAAGAGTGTGGCTTCGAAAATCTCGGTCATTTCTACAAGGTCTTCAAAACCACCCACCAGACCACCCCGCGAAAGTACCGTCTCAAATTTGGGATTCCCCAGATTTCGTAGGGCCAGTAAGTCGAGCGCGACGCTCCCCGCCGCATCGAATCAACCCCCGAAGATTCCACTCGTTGGCGATGGAGAAACTTGCAGGGCCGTGGACTTGCCGGAGGATCAAGCTTGCTTTCGGAGCAGGTCCGTGTTCTCAAAAATAGACCCCAAAATACTTTATCCGATTCCCCTCCAGACATTTACAAAACAAAAAGAGCCCAAAAAACCGTAAAAACGAATATCTTCAGATCTGAAATCGGAACTGATTTAACTCAATCTCAGTTCGAGAGATAAACACTGATATGGAAAGAAAATGAAGCACATCACAATACTCCTTTTGCTAGCTGTTTACTGCCAAGCCCACGCGCACAATCGCGCTGTAGAATCTCCAATCACCATGGAGCAATTGATGCATGAACTTGAAATACAAGGCGGAAATTGGAATTTCACGTTTGAGAAGCCTGTGTTAGCTTATGTTGTTTTCGAGATTTCGACTTTTCCAAACGGAGAAAAAAAAGAAGTCACTACATTCATCTCAGATAAACCATCAAAGAAAATCGCGATGTTCTTCTCGAATTCGCCATTTAGAGTCGGCAACCATCCAGATCCGAACCGGCTGAACGAAAAAAAAATGAAAATCTGGATTTCGAACTGCAAGGCGACAGAAGGAACACGAATCCTTTGGTATACTGATAAGTTCTCTACTTTGCCTTGGGTCGAGGAGGATGGATTGATCACAGACTCTCGACCATGCATACCAGAATATCCGGCATTAAACTACGAGTATGTTCTGGCTTCCTATTTTCGGGAAGGTGACCCCTATGTAGTTGAAGCAACGATCAGTTTCATTGAGAAAAAGTCGGACACTGAGAAGATTCGCCTTTATGATCGGAATACCAATGATCCCCATTATTGGTCCGGTTCTTTAGCCGATTCAGCTAAAACGGACGAGATAAAACAATCAGCCGAAAACATCGGACCAAATTCAAGCGGATCCGCCGATGTTCCACTTTCCCGAGAGATTATTCTCCGGGCAACCGATGGATCAACCTATATCCGGGTGAAGGATTCGGCCAATGATGAAACTCTTGGGCAATTTGCTCTCAGACCGGGGGATAGTCGAACCATCGCCGCAGACGGTGAGGTTGTAATTCTATACACTGAAGGCAAATTCCTTGAAATTGAACGCGGTGACGAAACTTATACTCCCAGTCGCTCAGGAATCGGGAAGATTCGGATACAATAGAGAAAGAAAACAGTTTTCCCTTTCGGGCTGGTCGAAAACCGACAAAAGCCATATTCAGACGGCCCAGGCAACCCGACAACCATCCCGAAAAGACCAACAGGACCATGAACCGCCAGCCTTGTGATTGATCCCCATCACTCCGGCACCACCCTCGAAGTCTGCCGGGAATGGCACTAGTTTAAGGGTTTTAGAAGGGAGATTTTGATATTAGGAACTATTGAAGAGAACCCCCTCCATCCCGCGTCCGTGGGATCCCCCTCCCCTGCCACAGGGGAAGAGTCTTTCTGTAATTTTCTGACTCCCCTCCTACGAGTAAAAGGGGGGACCCCCGACTACCCCGACTATGTCGGGGGTGGGGTGATTCCCATTCCATACAATCTCTTAAACCAGTGCCACTCAAGTCTGCCGACGGGACAGTTGACAATGTGCTTCATTTTGCTACATTCTCTACCCATGAGCACAGTCGTTCGAATTTCAGACCATCTTGCCGACGAAGCCAAAACCCGGTCGAAAGTCGAGCATCGGTCAATGACCTCCCAAGTCGAATATTGGGCCACCATTGGCAAAGCGGCAGAGGAGAATCCTGACCTTCCGTTCAGTTTTATAAAAGAAACTCTCTTGGCGATGGAAGAAATGAAAAAAGGCCAAAAGGAGGAGTATACCTTTGGTTAATCGAATCGTTTACGCTTCTGCGGCATTCGGTCGAAAGGCAAAAAAATTAAAGAGACAGGAAAAGAAAGAGCTTGATAACGCAGTTCTAGACATCCTGAAGAATCCAGATATCGGAGAAGAAAAGGCCGGAGACCTGGCAGGTGTTTTCGTCCACAAGTTCAAGGTCAGGAAGCAGTTGATTCTTCTTTCCTACACCTACGACGAAGAAGAGATCAATCTACTGACATTGGGCAGCCATGAAAACTTTTATCGTGACCTGAAAAACTACCGGAAGGCCTAATCCTACGAGTATGCCGGCCGAAATTGCTTGTCATAGTTGTACTTGATCCCCGGCTTGGCCACTTACCCTCCACGATTCTCCCTGCCCGAATCACACATCTGGCACTCGACTATTCCGGGCCCACCTTGCCCTTCCTCCCCCCTTGAAGCTTGCCATGCCCCGCCGCCCCGGCCTAAACCTAATTAGATGACCGACCTGCCCAGGCCCGATGGCCGACAGAATGACGAACTTCGCCCCGTAACTTTTGAACCGGGAATCGCTCCCAATGCTACGGGATCCGTTCTGGTATCTTTTGGAAATACCCGCGTGATCTGTGCGGCAACCATTGAGAAAAAAGTTCCTCGCTGGATGAACGCCCAAGGAGTCAAGGGAGGCTGGGTATCCGCCGAGTACTCGATGCTCCCCTACTCGACTCACGATCGCAAGCAGCGCGATGTGAACCGTGGCAAACAGGACGGACGCGGGATTGAGATCCAGCGCCTCATCGGACGCTCCTTGCGTGCCGTGATCGACCTCCAGAAGCTTCCCGGCCATACCCTCTGGGTCGACTGCGACGTGCTTCAGGCCGACGGTGGCACACGCACCGCCTCGATCACCGGGGCTTATGTCGCCGCCGAGATGGCCGTGCGCCGCCTGATGAAGGACGGCGTCCTCACCGAGAACCCCTTTAAGGATTCGATCGCCGCTGTAAGCGTCGGCGTCTTCTACGACACCTCGGTCCTCGACCTCAACTATCCGGAAGACTTGGCCGCCTCAGTCGATTTCAACGTCGTGATGACCGGATCCGGACAATTCGTCGAGCTCCAGGGAACCGGAGAGGAAGCGACCTTCTCCGATGACCAGCTCACCCAACTGCTCGGCCTCGCCAAAAAGGGAATCGGCGAGCTCACCGAACTTCAAAAAGCGGCCCTTTAATTCCTACTCACTGACCCATGAACATCCACGAATACCAGGCCAAGCGCCTCTTCGCCGAATACAAGATCCCAGCACCGCGCGGCTACGCCGCCCAAAACACGAGGGAGTGTGAGACCGCGATCAACCACTTCGACAGTGGTGAGAAAATCGTCGTCAAAGCCCAGATTCATGCGGGGGGTCGCGGAAAAGGTCACTTCACCGACGGCTACCAAGGGGGAGTGAAGATCGCGAAAGACCAGAAGGAAGCGCGCGAGTTCGCCGGCCACATGCTCGGCAACACCCTCATCACCAAGCAGACCGGGGAAGCTGGCCGCAAGGTGCAGACCGTGTACTTCTCCGAGGCCTCCGAGATCAAAAAGGAATACTACCTCGCGATCCTCCTCGATCGTAAAACGGCCCAAACCGTGATCATGGCCTCGACCGAAGGGGGCATGGATATTGAGGAAGTCGCCGAGAAGACTCCCGAGAAGATCGTTCGCATTTTTGTTCCGCCGACACTCGGCCTTCGTCACCACCAAGCCCGCCGCGTGGCGTTTGCCCTCGGGTTCACGGGTGGACTCGTCAAGGAAATGGCTCGACTCCTCGCCCAGCTCTACAAGCTCTACTGGGAAAAGAACGCGATGATGGTGGAAATCAATCCCCTTATCGTCACCGAGGACAATCACCTCCAGGCCCTCGACGCCAAAGTCTCCTTCGATGAGAACGCCGTTTTCCAACACCCGGAAATTCAGCAGCTCCGCGACCTCAACGAAGAGGATCCGAAGGAAACCGAAGCCTCCCAGTTCAATTTGAACTACATCGCCCTCGACGGAAACATCGCCTGCATGGTGAATGGTGCCGGACTCGCGATGGCGACCATGGACATCATCAAATACTTCGGCGGCTCTCCGGCCAACTTCCTCGACGTCGGTGGGGGTGCATCCGAGGAGCAGGTGACCAATGCCTTCCGCATCATCACCAGCGACCCGAACGTCAAGGGCATCCTCGTCAACATCTTCGGCGGAATCATGCAATGTGACGTGATCGCCCGGGGGATCATTGGCGCGGCCAAGAACATCGAACTCAAGGTGCCGCTCGTCGTCCGCCTCGAAGGAACCAACGTCGAAGAGGGCAAGAAGCTGCTCGCCGAGAGCAACCTCCCCCTCGAAACCGCCGACTCCCTCTCCGAAGCGGCCGAAAAGATCGTCGGCCTCGTGGAAAAGAGCGAAGCCTGAGAACCACCACCACTGCTAACTAAATTTTAGAAAGAACCCGTCATGAGTATCCTCGTAAACAAAGACACCCGTGTGGTGGTCCAGGGAATCACCGGTAAAGCCGGCGGCTTTCACGCCCAACAATGCCTAGCCTACGGCACCAACATCGTCGCCGGAGTCACTCCCGGTAAGGGCGGCCAAAAGTTTGAAGACCAAGTGCCGATTTTCGACACTTTGGCAGACGCCGTCGACAAGACCGGCGCGAACTGCTCCGTCATCTTCGTGCCACCTCCCTTCGCAGCCGACTCGATCCTCGAAGCCATCGACGCTGAGATCGATCTCGTCATCTGCATCACCGAAGGAATTCCGGTCCGCGACATGGCTGAAGTGCGCCGCCGCCTCTACTTCCACAACACCAAGACCCGCCTCATCGGCCCGAACTGCCCGGGAATCATCACTCCCGGAGAGTGCAAGATCGGCATCATGCCCGGCTACATCCACAAACCGGGCAAGGTCGGCGTCGTCTCCCGCTCCGGGACTCTGACTTACGAAGCGGTCTGGCAATTGACTCAGCGCGGCGTAGGACAATCCACCTGCATCGGCATCGGGGGTGACCCGATCAACGGCACCAGCCACACCGACGCACTCAAGCTCTTCAACGAAGATCCGGACACCGAAGCCGTCATCATGATCGGCGAGATCGGGGGAACCGCCGAAGAAGAAGCCGCCGCTTACGTGAAGGAACACATGAATAAGCCGGTCGCCGCCTTCATCGCAGGCACCACCGCTCCTCCGGGGCGTCGCATGGGCCATGCCGGAGCGATTGTCTCCGGAGGCGAAGGTACCGCAGAGAGCAAGATTGCCGCCCTCAAGGATGCCGGAATCGAAGTCGCTCCGACTCCGTCCGACATGGCTGACGCTCTCCTCAAGGTCTACACACCTTCCTGATTCGGACCGCGCCCGCTTTTTCCGATGGAATCGGATCTCTACGCGGGCTGGCTACCGGACCCTTTTTACTACATCTTCCACCTGATCGCCTGGATGGCCCCCGTAGTGGGCCTCCAATTGGCGATCGGATGGAAGATTTTTTTGCCCAATTTACGGGCGATCCTCTGGCCCCCCTTTTGGGTCGGCACCTACCTGATCTTCACCGACGTCATCGCCGTCCACTTCGGAATCTGGCATTTCGATCCCACCCTCATTTTGAGTGGAACCGTGGACGCCAGTTCCTCCCCGATCGCCCACTTTCTTCTCCAGCCACTCGGCGTGCCTCTCGAGGAATGGATCTTCTTCTACCTGACCGCCCTTCTCTGCTCGCAGAGTTTCGTCCTCTTCCTGCCGGAGAGGTACCGTCATAGCGGATCCAAAGCGGGGTAGAAACGGCTCTCGCCGTTCTTCTCCAATCCTCCGTTTCGTGGAGCGGAAGCGCGATCGCGATTTCGTTGGCCTACGGCCTTGCGGGGAACCTGTCCGGCGATCGAGAGCTGGAAGCTCTCGCTACTTTGAGGGCGAGATTGCCGCGTAGAAACGGCTCGCCGTTCCTCTCCAATCCTCCGTTCTGTGGAGCGGAAGCGCGATAGCGATTTCGTCGGCTACGGCCTTGCTGGGAACCAGCCCGACGATCGAGAGCTGGAAGCTCTCGCTACTTTGGGGGTGCGAGCTTGCCGGGTAGAAACGGCTTTCGCCGTTCCTCTCCAATCCTCCGTTCTGTGGAGCGGAAGCGCGATAGCGATTTCGTCGGCTACGGCCTTGCTGGGAACCAGCCCGACGATCGAGAGCTGGAAGCTCTCGCTACTTTGGGGAGCGGGCGTGCCGAGTAGAAACGGCTTTCGCCGTTCCTCTCCGAATCCTCCGTTTCCTGTAGCGGAAGCGCGATAGCGATTTCGTTGCCCTACGGCCTTGCTGGGAACCAGTCCGGCGATCGAGAGCTGGAAGCTCTCGCTACTTTGGGTGCGGGCGTGCCGCGTAGAAACGGCTCTCGCCGTTCCTCTCCGAATACCTCCGTTTCCTGTAGCGGAAGCGCGGTAGCGGTTTCGTTGGCCTACGGACTCGCGGAGAACCAGTCCGGCGATCGAGAGCTGGAAAGCTCTCGCTACTTTGAGGGCGAGCTTGCCGCGTAGGAACGGCTTTCGCCGTTCCTCTCAGAATTCTCCGACAGCTCTAACGGCTGCGGCGGGCGGCGCGCATTTCGCGAACCTTCTTGATGTAGAGATTCTCGCCAATCAGGATTGTCGCCCCGATGAACAAAGGACCTGCGGCCATGATTGGACCAAACCAGTTATTAAGATGAAAAAGTACGTCCATAAAATTAAATTCCCGCTTGAGCGAATGGGTCGCAATACCTAAATTGTCAAAATAATGGAAAATTCCAGCCATCCCATTTTCTCTCAAAGCGACTTACGCACCTTCGCTTTAGAGATTTGCTCTGGCGATGAAGAAATCTTCGTCGAGCTTTTAGGCGATTGCCAGACTGACCTAAGGGACCAATTTACCAACCTCGAAGTGGCAAGGGAGGCCCAAAATTGGCGCGACTTCAATCGCGCCGCCCACTCCATGAAGTCCGCCGCCCGCACTTTTGGGAGCCCTTTAGTGAAGGAACTCTCTTTTCAGTTAGAGCAACAATCCGAGGGCGGAGTCGCAGAAGAGAAGCTCCCCGAGCTCGACGAAAAGACACGCGAACTGCAGGAAGCCTCCAAGCGATTCGAGAAGATGCTTGCCGAGATTGCCCTGAATCCGTCTCCCTTCCTTACCTGAGGTTCGCCGAGACTTGGGCGGTTCCTAGGCCCCCGCGTTTTCAAATTGTAGACGCAAAACAAACTCACTGCGACCACTGGCATCGGATTGGAAGGCCAAATCGCCGTCCAGCTTGCCCACCAGTTCCCGCGCCAGTGTTAGCCCGAAGAGATCGGAATCTCTCCCCTTTTTCACAAAATCGAGCCGTTTGGTCATCCGAGGATCAAGGATCTGAGCCCCGAGCGTTTCCACCACCGCTGGCAGATCAGAGCCACTGGAGGGCTCCTCCGGACGCTGAAACTCGATGCGAATCGTGACCGCAGTCGCTTGGCTCCCCGATTCGCCCTCGCCGGCGAATAGATACCAATCGTCCGATTGCGTTGGATTCTCCAAGGCCTCGGAGCGGAAGGAAGCAATGATCTCTCCCGAACCCGTCGCGCGAAAAGCAGAGGTGAGGAGCTGCGTCAGCACTTTCTCGAAAATCCGACGGTCTCCGGAGAGGATGGGCTCCACGGCGGGGGCCTCTTCCGGGTCGAGCTTCAAACGGGGACCGTCTCCAGTCGTCAGGCGGTTGGCGGCCTCCGCCATCTCCGCGAGGACGGCATAGGCTTGAAAATTCTCCGGACGCTGATGCAGGTGTCCGTCAGTCACTTGGAGCATCCAATCGATCTCTTCGATGTGCCGGATCAATCGACGCAACTTATTCCGGGCAGGTTGCAGTGACCGCTTGCTGCCTTCCGAATCTCCGGCCAGCTGACTGTCGTTGACCTTCTTCAGCAGGCCATCGATTTCCCTCAGTGGCGCGAGCATCTGGTCAGCGGAAAGTTCGACCGAAGCCGGATCCACCTCACGGAAATCGAGATGCGCTCCGCGGGTCAGCGAAGTCGATTCGGTTCCTTTCGCGCTGCGACTGAGCCAAGACGGTTTTTCCTCCTCCAATCCAGTCACGCGAAGTGCGTAGACGCGGGGCATCCGGTTCATCACCGCCAAGCGGACTTGGGCCGAACCGTTTTTCCCGTTTGGGAGCAGACAGGAAATCGTCCCCATGGTGGGAGAATCCTGATCGCCAAACTGCTTCCAAACGGCCTTTTCGTTTGCGCCGAGAACCGAGGCAAAGGGCTCCTCCCCCGAATCCCGATGATCTCCAAATACCTTCCGAGCGGCCCGGTTCCGGTAAAATATGTTCAAACCGGCATCCGCCACGAATATTGGCTCTTTCTCCGAGGAGAACAATTTCTCCGCTTCCCGGACCAACTCATCCAGACCAGAATCCCGGGAACGCGACGACTGATCTCCCTCCTCGAAGTCCGACTCGAGGATGACCGATTCCGAGGATTCCGTCACCGAAGACCGGGAGGCTCGATGCGGTCCCTTCTTCGCCGCATTCGCAGTTGAGGAGCCCTCCTCACTCTTATCGGACGACCCTCGAAAATAGATCGCCAAGAGGGAAACCATCAAGAGAGCGTATAAAACGAAAGCGATGAGAAGCAGGGGACTTCGGAACCATTCCATTCGAGGTGTACTACGGGAGGGGAAGGTGCGAAGACGAGAGGAAACGTCATCGAACTCAGCAGTCGATGAAAAGTGGGTAAATCTATTCCTTCGCCTCTGGCTTCTGGGCAACCCAGAAACGGCACTCGTCCGAAAACTCCTTCACCCCCGGCGGCTCATCCGCCAACTTCGAGCGGAGCACATCGATCTCGATCCGAAATCCGACCTCCTTTAAATCGGCCCGAATCATATTGGCCTCGGGCACGTGGATATAAAGGTCTCCCCAAGGAGTCGCTCCGATACGGTCACCGAAATCGATCAAATCGGGATCCTGAGTCCCGGCCCGCCAACGTTTGGTTTCCGCCTTCCAGAAACTGGGATGCTCTGACGCATTGCGGTCATGGCTGGTGAAGACAAACCAAGAGCCCGGACGGAGAACCCGGAAGATCTCTGACATCGCCTTCTTTCGACCGTCCCGGCCCGGAATCTGCATCAGCCCATTAAAGCCGAAAATTGCTCCGTCGAACATCTCGTCGGCAAAATCCAAATCTGTCGCATCCTGAACCCCGAAAGGGATCGGATACTCCAGAATCTCGGCGGCACTCCTCGCCCGCCCCACCATCTTTCGCGCGTAATCGGTGGCAAAAATCTTCGTATATCCCAACTCGTAAAGCCCGATCGCGATCCTCCCGGCACCACAGCCGAGCTCGAGAATGCTGTCTTCGGTCGAGAAAACCCGTTGAAAGATCTTCTCTTCCGAAATCCACAACCCCACATCCGATGCGGCTTGCGCATAGTGATCGATCACATCCTCCTGATTGTAAAACTTGCGAACATCGCCCTTATTCATTGAAGGATAAGGAATCGTCCCCACCGAGAAGATCAAGACGGAAGCTACAGAGGGAACGGGATCCATCCCTCGCAACCTCTGCAAGGTCCCTCACTGACTCAGGAAAGAAGACCCACGAAAAAACTCACCGATCCATTTTCCTCTCACAAAGAGCACAAAGCTCACAGAGAATCACCTTCGTGTTCTCAGTGCTCTCCGTGAGAGAACCCGCACCAGAGCGGACCAGTCCTCATTCGCCGCTTTTCTCTTTCTGGATCTCCTTCAGAAACTCTTTCTGCTCTTCATTCAGAGGAAGCACCCCTTCTGCCGCTTCCCATTCAGCCAACTGCTTTGCCGAGATTCCCAACTGAGCGGCAAAGGACTTCTCGTTGAGCCCAATCCATACCCGCAACGAACGAATGGCCTCGCCATCGAAGGAATCCGGATCTTCCGGTTCCTTCTCGATTTCGACCTCGGTCTCCGCCGACCCATCGTCCAATTTCCCGGGATTCCCCTCAGCCAGCAGCTCTTGCAGCGATTCAAAACCTTCCGGTTCGATCCCAAAAACATCCCGTATTTTCGCAACGTCCAGCGTCCTCCGCGAACGATTCCCCAAACCGGCAAGGAGATTTTCCGTCGCGCATCCACTTTCCAGAAGCTCCTGATGATTGACCCCGCGGAGACGAAACAGGAGTTCGGGCTCCTCGTCCAAACGCGCTCCAATCCCATAGAGAACTGCCGCCACATGCTTGCACATATCCGCCCAGTCGAGGCAGTTGCAATTGAAGTGCATCTCCCCGGGCTGGGGGAATAGCCCCTTTCCCGGGTCGGTCACCCGCTCCATCACTTTGTCCGAAAGCTTCCCCTGTAACAACTCGACCATCGACCCAATTTGCCCACGACAGCTCTCCAAAATCGATTGCCAAACCTGCGAACTCAAAGGGTCGAAACGGATCGACAATTCGTACAGTTCCGATCCCATCACCAGAGCATTCACCTCGCCTGGATCGATATCGAGATGCACAACCGCCCCATTCCTCACATAACTCCGTCCTCGCGGCAAACGGTTTTCGTAGTCGCAATGCAACTCCAAATGGCGGCACCAACTGTGTCCCCAAAAGCTGTTAGCAATCTTCCCCCGGGCACTCACCCCGGTCACCGGTTGAGGATCGAGACCCTCCTCTTTCAGCTCACGCACTTTTTCCGCAGCGCGATCCCGCAGGGTTCCCATCGACATCCTTGGTCTGTAGTCGTCCCAGTCCATCTCAATCGGTCGCTCCCGGAATCGACAAGCTCACGAAATCCAAAAGCTCGGAGTCGCTCATCTCGGTCAATGCCGTTTCCGCCCCCCCGGTGAGGATCTGGTCGGCCGTCTGCTGCTTCGCCTCGATCATCCGGTCGATTTTTTCCTCAAGGGTTCCCCGCGTGATAAACTTATGGACCAGCACGTTGCGCTTTTGGCCAATTCGGAAAGCCCGGTCGGTGGCCTGATTTTCAATCGCAGGATTCCACCAGCGGTCAAAATGGATGACGTGATTGGCGGCCGTCAGGTTGAGCCCGGTTCCCCCAGCCTTGAGGGAAAGAACGAAGAACGGCGGGCCCTCCGCCCGCTGAAAATCATCAACCCGCTTCGAGCGTTCCTTCACCGGCGTCCCGCCGTGGAGGATCAAACCGGGCCGACCAAACACCGTTCCCAAAAGCTCCTCCAGAGGCCCGGTCAATTCCCGGAACTGGGTAAAGACCAGCACCTTTTCCCCCCGCGAAGCGATCTCTTCACAAAGCTCTGCCAGTCGCTGGAACTTGGCACTCTTGGCGGCAGCGTAATGCCCGGATTTGGCCACCTGGTCCGGATGATTGCAGATCTGCTTAAAGCGCATCAAATAGGTAAGCACTACCCCCTTGCGACGCATTCCCTCACTGGCGATCAACTCCTGCTGTAAGGACTTCGCACTCTCCCGGTAAAGTTTTGCCTGGGCTGGAGAGAGTCCGCAGAAGACCTTCATCTCCGTCTTCTCGGGCAGGTCGTCCAGAATCGATTTATCCGTTTTGAGACGTCGTAAGATGTAGGGGGAAACCAGACGTCGCAGCGGGGCAAAACGCTCTTGATCGCCCGTCCTCAGATTTTTGACAAATCTCTGGAAAGTCGAAGCCGTTCCCAGAAGACCTGGATTGAGGAAGTCAAAAATCGACCAGAGGTCTCCGAGATGATTCTCGACTGGAGTTCCGGTCAGGGCGAAGCGGGCCTCGGACTGAAGCTTCCGCACCGCCCGGCTCTGCCGCGTCCCATGGTTCTTGATGGCCTGGGCTTCATCCAGAATGATCCATCCCCACATCCGCTCCGTCGGCCACCTGAGTCGGGGCAACGTCCCGTACGTGGTGATGACCAGATCGGCCGCTTCCACCTCGGCAAAATCCGGGGCATTCGGATCCTCGACAGCCGAATCCGAGCGGTGGGCGACGAAGAGCTTTAGGCTCGGCGCAAACGTTCCCGCTTCCCGCATCCAGTTCCCAATCAGTGAAGCGGGAACGACGAGGAGCGAGGTTTTCGCCGCTGGGGACTCCTCCTTTCTCCGCAGCAAGGCTGCGAGCACCTGAATCGTTTTCCCCAGCCCCATGTCATCGGCCAGACATCCCCCCAGCCCCGTCTGTCCACAAAACCATAACCAGTTCAGCCCCTTCTCCTGATACGGACGCAAAGTCGCCTCTAACGACGAGGGGGCGGCCGCACGATCCGGCGACCGAAGTTGTCCCAGCATTTCGGACATCCACTCGCCGGGCTGCGCGAAAGCCCACTCCCGACGTGCCTCCAGCTCTTCCTCCGACTGGAGATTGCCCGGAGCCCCGGCCAGCAAACGCATTCCCTCGACCATGGAGAGCCCACCCGCTTCTTCGACCGCTCGCCAGTGATCCAGAGCTTCCTGCAACTGCTCCCGGTTCACCTCGACCCAATCGCCCCCGAGACGCACGAGCCCGTCTTCCCCGTCCAGCAACGCTTCCACTTCCTGTCGCGTCAACGTCCTCCCATCGACGACCACCTCCAAAGAGAAGTCGAGCATCCCCTCAAGCCCGACCCCTGAGGTCCGCTTCTTGCCGATCGTCGCCGCAACCTGGGGACGAGGTCCCTTCCTCTTTTTCCACCAATTTGGCAGTCGCACCAACAAACCCGCTTCTTCAAAGAGCGGAACACTCTGCAGAAATTGATAGGCCTCCGCCGGACTCCACAGGATCGGTTGAAAAATGTTCCCGGTCTCGATCAGATCGGCGATGAGCGGTGAATTCTCGGAGGCACGATGCAGCGGAGAAAGCAACCGAAGAAGCACCTCCCGATTTCTTTCCTCGGAAAACTCCTTGAGCGCCTTGGCCAAAGGGAGCAACCGCAACTCCCCGGAAGGCGTCAATCCAGTGGCGTAGGTGGCCAAAAAGGCAAAGGGATTTTCCGGATCAGTCGGATTCTCGGCCAGATGCAGGGTGACCCGGCCTACCCGTGACCAATTCGGGGCATAAGCTTCGAGAAAGACACTGATTCCCCCCACATCGTTGATGCGGCTCTGTGTCCATTGACGCAACCGCTCCCACACCGCGGACAAAACCTCCACCGAAAGATACTCTCCGCCCCGCAGAGGCGGCGCATTGAGAACCCATTCCTGCCACTCAGTGGCCTCCGGTTCCCGCACGACCAGAGCGCCTTTTCCCATCCCCTCCGGCAAGTGACAAACCTCCTCCAAAAACCGGACACCCACCTTCCGCCAAAAATGGACACTCCCATCATCAGCTTCGTCCCGCTTCCGCCCCGCCAAAAAGATCAGGCCGGGCACCTCACCGCCAGCAAATCCAGAACGCAGCCCCCCCTTCTCCTGGCGGCACACAACCACCCCACCCGGAGTGAGCTCCAGCAGACTGGTTTCTTCGAGGACGTTTACCATACAACTCCAAGGAAAACATACGGGAAGACTTGGCGACAGCCATTTCTCCCGAGAAAAGAAAGTGAGCCCTCCAGCCAAAGTACCACAGGCTGCCAGCCTGTGCCGCGGCCCCCTCTATCCAGCGAATGGACCTAGCCGAATAGGATATGAGAACCAAAGAGATGAGCCGTCTGGCAAACCGGAGGAGAGCGTATCGACGACGTAATGGCGCTTCTGAATTTTGAATCTCCACAGCACGCACAAGGCTCCGAATCCGACTAGAGGTCGTGGGTTCACAATTCATTTTGCAGTAGAATCTACTGCCTCTCACTCCAAACCAACCCTGCCAGATAATTCACGAGCCCCGTCATCAGGCCCCCTGGACGCAACGATCAATCTGCTTCAACTCCGGGTGTAGGCTGCAGTCCCGGAAAGACTCGACGTAACTTTTCTAAACCGGACAGATGGCCGATTCCGGTTGTTTCAGCTATTTCTTGAATCCAGCCAGGATCTTTTTGCACATTTCCTCCTTGGAGCAGACTGTCAGAACCCGGTGAAAACGGTTTATTGCTATAAGCCGCGCTCGCTTTTTCAGTTAAATCTACTACTAGTTTCCCTCGAGAGACTTGATTGTACCGTGCCCGCCCCCAATACCCTCTTTTTTCTTCTCGGCCTGCTCTTGGCACCCATCGCTGCTTTGGCAGCCTTGGATCTGAACAACAATCGTCAAAGCGATGTCTGGGAGAATACGTTCCGGGCCACGGGATTGCTGCCCGAAGGGGATGAGGACCGAGACGGAGCCTCCAATGCTGACGAGGCGGTGGCGGGCACCGATCCATGGAATCCCGCTTCGAAGCTGCTCCCACAAATGGAGACCGGTAGGCTTCCTCCGGGGCAAATGGGGATCCAGTGGATGGCGCGAGGCCACAAGGAGTACATCCTCTGGACCAGCCCGGATCTTTCTCCGGATTCCTGGAGCCTTCACGGCAGATGGATCGGGATAGATGACACCATGGACACGTTCTTGTCCCTCCCCGCATCCTCCGCCCTTTTCATGCGACTCGAGGTCAACGACCTCGATAGCGACGGCGACGGTCTCAACGATTGGGAAGAAGCCCTTCTCGGCTATGATCCCGAGACGCCGAACTCCATGCGCCTGCCGACAGCGGACTACACCCGCGCCGCTGGCGCCGTGGTCTCGGGAAATACGGTCTCCATTAGCGCCGTCGACGCCACCACTCACGAAGGATGGCCCGATCCGGCCGTCTTTGCGATCCGCCGCTCCGGTGGGGTTGATGCCCTCACGATTCACCTCGGCCAAACGGGCTCCGCAACCTCCGACTCCGACTACAATGCAATTTCCTCAACCGTTGAAATGCCCTTCGGCCGCAACACGGCGTGGGTTCAAGTGGTTCCGATCACCGATTCACTGATCGAAGGAGACGAAACAGTCACCCTCACCCTCCTGGAGGGGAGCGATTACACTCTCGATCCGCAGGACTCAGCGACCATTACCATTGAGGACGGATCAGGACCAGTCTCCGCCAAGGAGGCCGCCCGCTTTCTCACCCAAGCGACCTTCGGCCCCACACCCGAACTCATTCAAGAAGTTCAGACCCTCGGAATTGAAGACTGGATCGAGAACCAATTCAGCCAGCCGATCGGACTTCACCAGCCCGTCCTCGAGGCCATCGACTGGATCGACGAAGGAGGCGGCCCCTACTCGTTTCATAAAATGAGGGCATGGTGGGAGCAGGCGATGAATGCTCCCGATCCCCTCCGCCAACGGATCGCCTTCGCCCTCAGCGAGATTCTCGTCATTTCCGACCACGGGGCACCGGATCGCACTCCCCGCGGAATGCTCAACTACTATGACATGCTCCTCGCCAATTCCTTTGGCAACTACCGCGAGTTGATCGAGGACGTCACCTTTCACCCCTGCATGGGAATCTATCTCAGCCACCAAGGCAACCAACCTCCCGATCCGGAATTGGGCCGATTCCCCGACGAGAATTACGCCCGGGAGATCATGCAGTTGTTCACCATTGGGCTCTGGATGCTCGGCCCGGATGGCTCCGTCCTCCTCGACCCGCAGAATCAGGCTATCCCGACCTACGACAATAGCGATATCACCAACTTGGCCCGCGTTTTCACCGGGATGAGTTGGGGTGCGGGCGACACCACCGTGCGTTGGGAGTTCTTTTGGCCCGAGGTTCCTGAAGATTTCAACTACGACGACTTTTACGTCGAGCCCATGAAGATGTGGAACGGCCCCTATACCGAATGGTTCGAAGTAGCCCCGGATCAATGGCAGTCCAGAGAGGTTTTCCACCACGACCAAGGGAGTAAAAACGTGCTCGGAACGATCCTCCCGGCCAACGATCCGAACCAGCCGGAAACCGACTACGCCTACGCCGATGTCGATCGCGCCCTGAACGTTCTCTTCAATCATCAAAATATCGGTCCCTTCGTATCCAGGCTTTTGATTCAGAGGCTTGTCACCTCCAATCCATCCCCGGGCTATGTGGGCCGGGTGGCTGCCGCCTTCGCAGACAATGGGGAAGGCGTCCGAGGCGACATGCAGGCCATTGTAAAAGCCATCCTCCTCGACCCCGAAGCCCGCGATTACTCCGTTTCGGAGGACCCACACTACGGAATGCAGCGGGAACCCTATCTCCGTTTCGTGTCTCTGGCACGCGCCTTTGATGCCGCCAGCGAATCCGGCATCTATGAGATCTACTGGATTGAGGATGAATACGGGATGACTCCTCTCTCCTCCCCCAGCGTCTTCAATTTCTTCAGCCCCACCTATCAACCCTCTGGGCCGATCAAAGATGCCGGACTGGTCGCCCCTGAATTCCAAATCACCAACGAGGTCACCGGCATCCGCGTCCCCAATCACCTCTTCAGCTCGATTTGGTATCAAGTGACTTGGAACGGTGATCGACCGACCCGCGAGGTGCATTTCGACTTTTCGGACGAGCTCGCCCTGGTCGGCGATACGGACGCACTCTTGGAGCATCTGGACGTCACCTTGATGCACGGGCAGATGAGCAATGAAATGCGTGAGCTCCTCCACTTCACCCTGACTCGCCCCGACGTCCTCAATCAGTCCGAGAGCGAACAGGTTCGCCTTGCCATCTATCTCATCGCCAGCTCCCCGGAATTTGCCGTCCTCTACTGATCCACCGAAACGCCCAGTTTTTAACCCCGCTCCCTTTGTCATGAGTAAACGAATCAGCCGCCGCAAGTTCATCGGACAAGCCTGTTGCTCAGCGGTCGGTTCGACCGCCCTCTTTTCCACGCTGTTGAACCTGCGGATGGCCAACACGGCCGCCGCCCAGAGCGTCCCCACTGGCGGCGACTACAAAGCGCTGGTCTGCCTCTTTTTCGCCGGCGGATGCGATTCCTTCAACATGCTTCTCCCATATGGAGATACCGAGTATTCGGAGTATGCCGCCATCCGCGGAGACCTGGCCCTAAGCAAATCCGCCGGAGAGATCCTGCCCCTCACCTTGAACCAGCCCATTGGTAAAGATCTCGGCATTCACAGTGGGATGCCGGAGATTCAGGCCCTCTGCAACGCGGGGAACGCAGCCTGGCTCGCCAACGTCGGCACCTTGGTGCAACCCACCACCAAAGAACAGTATCAGGCCGAATCGGTCATTCTGCCCCTCGGGCTCTATTCCCACGCAGACCAGATCCGGCAGTGGCAAACCTCTGTCCCGCAGGATACGTCGTCCATCGGCTGGGGAGGACGCACTGCCGACCTCCTCCATTCGCTCAACAACAACGAGAACATCTCCATGAACATTTCCATTGCCGGGAACAACACTTGGCAATCGGGCAATGAAGTGTTCGAGTACGTCGTCTCCCCGAACGGTTCTACTGGGCGCAGCCGCTACGATCTCACATGGGGCGTCAATCCCGCCATGAGCGCGGCGATCGACAGCCAGCTGACCCACGACTACCAAAACCTCTTCGTCGATACGTTTGCGAAAAAGGGAAAGGGCGCCATGGATGCCCACGCGGAATTCTCGGCGGCGATTGATCAGGCCACTCCGCTCCAAACCGTTTTCCCCGAGGAAAACTACCTCGCCAGTCAGCTCCGCATGGTCGCTCGCAGTATCAGTGCCCACAGCGCCCTGAATATGAACCGCCAAACCTTCTTCGTCCAAGTGGGTGGCTGGGATCATCACGACGAGGTGCTCGGCACCATGGCGACCATGCTCCCACAGGTCAGCGAAGCCGTCGACGCCTTCTACAACGCCCTCACCGAACTCAACGAGCAAAACAACGTAACTCTCTTCACCGCCTCCGACTTCGGACGCACCCTGACCTCTAACGGCGCCGGATCCGACCATGCTTGGGGAGGCAATCACCTCATCGTTGGAGGCGCGGTCAACGGAGGACAAGTCTACGGCACCTATCCGGACCTATTCGAAGGAAACCTGCAAGACACCGGGCGGGGACGCCTCATCCCCACCACTTCCGTCGATGCCTATTTCGGGGAACTCGCACTCTGGTTCGGAGTCAGCCCCCAGGACCTGCCCACCGTTCTTCCCAATGTTACGAACTTCTACACGCCCTCGGCCGCGAGCGGCCCGCTTGGCTTCATGAATATGTCTTAGCACTCCGAGGACGAACCCTTCTCCCTAGGATACAAATGCCATGAAGCTCAGAGCCTGGATCCTGATCCCTCTCGCACTCTGCCTTTTCGTGTTCTGGATCTCCACCCGGCAACCGGAGAGTCGCCCCGCGCCGGCCCCGGCGACTGTCCGGGAAAAGACCTCCCCAAGGGAACCAATCCTCCCAACCACAGCCCCTCACAATCCAACCTCCCCCCTTGCTCAGAAAATCAATCAGCCGGACCAGAGCCCGCAGAGAGATTTGGAAATCGTCTACACCCTTCTCAACCAGACCCGTCTCTTCGTAAAAGACCTCGCCACTCGCCCCCTCGGAACCAACGCCGAATTCACCGCCGTCCTCACCGGCAATAACAGCCTTCGGCTCGCGGCCATCCCCGCGAATCATCCCGCTATCAACCCCTCTGGCGAACTCACCGACCGTTGGGGAACTCCCCTCTTTTTCCATCCCCTGAGCAGCGAGAACACGACCCTACGCTCCGCAGGCCCCGACCGCCAATTGTTCACGGAGGACGATTACGTCTATCCGAATCAATAGAACCCGTGCGGCGCCAGCGGACCGCGGACTTCAGTCCGCCCCGTAGGAAGGACCACGGCGGAAGGGCGCTTTCGGAGCCGATCCCCGAACATACCGATCGAAAGTGCTCTCGCACTTCCGCTACAAAGGAAAAATACCGCTCCAAGGGGGAGGGATTAAAATCTGTGCTCCGCCCCCCCCCGGCCCTCCCTTTTCCCACTGGAAACCCAGACGGACCTCCGTTAGAAAGAGAAAGATGTCCAATTTCCTCGAAACCGTTCCGGCGGAGCAAGCTACTCTCATCCGCAATCTCGCCCAGCAAGCGAAGGCCGCGGGAGGTCGTCTGCTCCTGGTTGGGGGGGCCGTGCGGGATCTTCTTTCCGGGAAGGTTCCCGTTGAGTTCGACCTCGAGGTGTTCGGCCTCTCACTCGATGCCATTGAGCGCGAGCTCGGACGGGAGATTCCCCTCATTCAAGTCGGCCGTTCATTCCCCGTCGTCAAAGTCCGCGACCAGCCGATCGACATCGCCATTCCCCGTACCGAGTGGAAAACCGGCAACCGCCACACCGATTTCGGTTTTGAAGCCAATCCTGATCTGGATTTTGCCACCGCCGCCCGACGTCGGGATTTTACGATCAACGCCATTGGCTGGGATCCGCTCACCCAAGAATTGATGGATCCCTACGGAGGCGAGAAAGACCTGCGCGCCGGCATCCTCCGCCACGTCTCCGACCAATTTGGCGAAGATGCCCTTCGGGTTCTCCGGGCCATGCAATTCATCGCCCGCTTCGACCTCACGCCCGCCCCGGAAACGATCGCCGTCTGCCGCACCCTGGAGCAGACCCACCTCGCCGCCGAGCGCATCTTTGAAGAATGGAAGAAACTCATTCTCAAAGGGAAGATCCCTTCCAAAGGAATGTTCTTCCTGGAAGAAGTCGGCTGGCTCCGCTTCTACCCGGAACTGGAGGTTCTCGTCGACTGCCCGCAAGATCCCCGTTGGCACCCGGAAGGGACGGTCTGGCGGCACACCTGCTTCTGCCTCGACGCCTTCGCCCGCGAGCGCATCGGAGAAGAGAAGGAGGATCTCATCGTCGGCCTCGCCGTCCTCTGTCACGATCTCGGCAAAGCCACGACTACCACAACCGACGAAGAGGGCGGCATCCACTCTTACGGCCACGAAAAGGCGGGAATCCATCCGACGCGAGCTCTCCTCTCGCGGATGACTCGGGAGAAATCCCTGATCGAAGAAATCGAGCCCCTGGTCGTCACCCACATGCGCCCCCGCCAACTCTTCGAGCACAAATCCGGCCCGGCCGCCGTCCGGCGCCTCGCGGACAAAGTCGGCCGCCTGGACCGCCTCCTCCGTGTTTGCCGAGCCGATACAGCCGGACGCCCCCCATTGCCTCCCGGAGATTTCCCCGAGGGACAGTGGCTCCTCAACCGCGCCGAGGAACTCAACGTCTCCAACAACCGCCCCTACCCCATTCTCCAAGGCCGCGACCTCCTCAAGCTCGGCGTAGATCCCGGCCCCAGAATGGGCAAGCTTCTCAAGCGACTTTTCGAAGACCAACTCGACGGAAAATTTGAAACCAAAGATGAAGGCCTCGAACGGGCGAAGGAACTGGCAGATCTCGATTAAGAAAACGAGCTCCACCTGCGTAGATCCTGCTGATGACCTGGGATCGGGTGGCTTCAGCACCCGACTCTCTCGCTTTCGCAAAACGAGAGCACGAAGTGATTTTGCAAAGGGCCGAGAAAGCTTTTGGGCCCTTCATCGCCGGTAATGATGAACGGAATCTGTTAGAACGAAATTTTCAGAACCCAGATTATCGAAACAGTCTTTATTGATCCGACAATTCAGCCTGAGAGATCGAAATGTTTCTGTAAATCGCCGCCCTTTGATTCATATGCCGCAGACCAATTCGACCTTCATTCAAGTTGGGAGTTTGGGATAGATCCCAACGAAAAAACCGGGATTCAGTGGGGTTTTGAACCTGCATCAGCAACTCCTCTCCCCGCTTGATCACGGTGATATGATGAGTGATTCCAGGTTCAAAAAGACCGACAGCCGAATAATCAGGCTCGATTTCCATTTTACTAAAGTCACCTCCAGCGAGCGAGCGAGGGTAGCGGCGAGCACGAATGTAAGCGGACTCCTTCGTCGCTTCGGGATCATTGTCAAAAGCCGCAAAGCTGATGTGCAACAAGTTCATATGGTCGAAATACATTTTCATGTATGGAATCTGTCGCAGATCATTCCATTGGGAGATGTCCTCGACATAAGGGGCTTCACCCGTCCCCGTTGCAAAGAGGTAGATGAGGTTCACATAATGGTCGACCGTATCCATCCGAGTATAATCGAATTCCAGCTTAAGGTCGCCTTGAAAACTCTGCTGAGTCCACAAGACCGCATGAGACGCATTATCCCTCGCGATCGGTCCAGCCGAATAAAAAAGGCCATTGGGTAAGTTCTTGAGCGTCGCTTTGTGCCCATCGAGAAACCAGTGATCCTGCCAAGGCTCCCGTCCTGAAAAGCGCATGACTTCTGTCCAATTCTCACCGCGCGCTTGATCGAAAGTATTGCGCAGGTCGCTATCGTCCTGAGATTCCGGAGTCGCCATAGAAATCGTATTGAAACAGCTCATCATCGAAACGGCGAGCGCCAAGGCTCGAAAATTCATTCGAATTCGAACCGCTTTTGAGAGTCCAGTAACGAAAATCCTGACATTAAAGGGGTTCTCCATCAGATTCATTTGATCCTTTCGAGCCGAGGCTCCGGACATCGTGTAAAAAGACTGCCCGGAACACTTACGACCAAAATTTTCGATTCAGCGATCCCCAAACCTGCTGCGCCGAAGAAAAACCAGTAGGATTGCGAAAAACCCGACAAACATCGAGGACGTGCTCAACTCTGGAATCGCATTCGCCCGTATGCCCTCCAAATCACCGAGACTCAGTGCGCCCGAAGCATCAGCTGCTCCTCCGTCTGTATAGACTCGCAGATCATCAAGGAGACCATCGTAGGGACGGTTGTAGCCACTGGAGTTACCGATAAGCAGCGTCTCAGAAGTTGTATGGACGGTGTCCGGATCAAAGGTAGCCGTGCCAAGAAGTGAGACCGAATCCGTCTTCGAGCCCGCATAGATGCTGGTCAGGCCCGTAGTTCCGTCATAAGAGGTAGCAAAGAAGACCCACTCATCCGTTGTATCAAAGAGAGAACTGGATTCATTGAGGGTTTCGGTTCCTGCCGAACCGTCACCTTGCCGAAACGCCAAGGTCAATGCATCGCTGTTGGGCAAATAGATCGCGTTGTAAGACCCGAACTGGATAATTCGGGCAAATGATCCAGGCGTCGATTCAGCCTTGGCCCATCCAGTGATCGTAAAAGAGGTCGAGCCTCCAAAACCGCTCGCACCGCTAGCTGAGGAGGCCGTCGCCGCAGCATTCTTATTCGAAGTGGCGGAATTCCCCATTGCATCGGGTGCCGTCATATCAAAAGCGTAGTCTCCCGCTAAACCGGATACTCCGGAACCGTCCGCTCCGCGTGTCGCCGCTCCGTCGAAAACGGCTTCTGTTGTGTTGCTACCGGTTGACGTGGTGCCCGTGGCATTCCCAGAATCATTAAAATTAAATTCGTAGAGGAGAGTCTGGGCGTTCAGTCCACAGCCTGATGCGCTAAGGGTCAGAGTGAGGATCAATGTTTTTGCTTTGAGGTTTTTCATGATTCGTTGGTGTATTGAGGGATTCCTCGGTGACTTTGAGTCTCCCGAATTTCAGGGGTGGTAGATTTTGAAGAGAGCATTCTCCTCCCTCACTGTTCAGGCAACGGATGGTTAATTTAACTCGTTAAATTAACCATCCTTCCGTCAATTAGGAATGCTCCGAAAATATCGAGAATCGTCGTCAAATCACCGACACTTCGATTCTGCCCGTTCCATGCGAGAGGGCCAACAAAAGAAGCCGTAACCGCAGGGTGCTTCCGTCCAAGAGGAAGGCTGCGTGCTCATCCTATCGACTCAACTGCCTTGGATTTATTCTTCGACCCCAGAGCTGATCCCATCATTCGAACCAGACTCAGGAATCGCACTTGAATGGGCGTTCGACCTCGGAATAGGTCCGGCATGGAAAGAAGGAAGCGTCGCCCCCGGCACCATGCGTTGAGGGATTCCTTCGGGCAGTGGGAGGCTAAGATTATCGGAGCCTTCTATGGACAGTTGAGATGGATGAAAACGGTCAGCTAGCAACTGAGGCATGTAAACCGCGCTGCGAGAGTGCGGCAAAATTGCCTTGGGAACGGCCGAAGCCTCCACCTCCCAGATGGAGAGCCCTTCAGCAATCTCCTCTCCTTCCGGAGTAGCGTCCCCGAAAGAAACGATATTGTTCCGATACTGAATTCCCTCGGGTCCATTCGGCTGCCTCGATACCGAAAATTGTCCGGTCAGGAGAATATTGTTGAGAAAGAAAAAATGCTCAAATCGGCGGCCTTCTCGATTAAGCGACGTAAAAAGGCGCTTGTACGGGGCGACAATGGTGTTATGCACCACCCAGAATCCTCCTGGAGCAGGAGTCACATCCTCCGGGATCTCCCCCATTCGTCCATCCGTCCAGAACCGATCATACTTGATGCCAATTTTAAAAACCCCTCCCCGGCTCGTAGAATCCTCCCAGAGATCGACATCCCCCGGCGTCTGCAGACATACGTTGTCATAGAGGTAGATCGGCCCCGGCAGCGGAACTCCGCTCAAGGGCTGCCAAGAGAATGGCTCAAACGCGTCTATGATCATATTGCCTCGAATGGTTAAGTCTCTCGCGTGCTCCTCCGTTTCAAAGGCATTGTCGCCGATGCGCTCGATTCGGTTTTTCTCGATAATCGAGTGACTACTATTGGAGACAGATCCGCTGGAAAAGGCTTCAAAGGATTCCCAAACCCAGTTTTCCCGAATCACCCACTCCCGACCGATACGGCGAATGAGACCCGTCTCGTAACTGTAGGGCCGCTGCAATCCCCCTGTAACTGGAAGAAACCCTGCCTTGCGTTGCCAATGTTGCGGTCTCCGCTGGGAAGGGCTATCGGGAGAAGTATTCTTAGACTGAACCGTAATGATTTCTTCAATATCGGTGTAGACCGGGAACTGTGTGTAAAAACAATGCTCGACCCGTACCCGAGCGGTGCTCCCGTCCTCCTTGCCGGCCACGCCGTACCGACAGCCATAGAACCAAGAGTTACGCACGACCAGATCGTCCGCCTCGGAATAGACTCCCGCCAAACCGGGGGTCTCGAAGGTAAAACCGTCAAGAATCACATGGGCCGAACCGGAAAACTTCAGTGCGATCAGAAAGTTATCCGGACGATTGGGCTGATTGCCCCAGCGACCACCGGCCGTAGGTGGTCCTACCGCCATTGTGGCGTCATTGGGATCGACCGCGCCGTATTTGCCGCCCGCATTCAATCGCACATAGAGATATTTCTCACTGGCATCCCAAGTGAATCCGTGTGTGTTCCCGGGATAGTCGTCATCGACAAAGTGAAAGGCTTTCAAGTCATCCAGTCTCTCATAGGGTGGCAGGTTCACACTGTCGCCCAACATTTGCACCGGACGATAATCCAAGGGAATTCGATAAAGCCCCAAGTCATGATCGACCAATTCCCAAGAGACCTTCCCACTACGCACCTCGGGAACCGCCCCCGACAGGACCGTCTGATAACAGCCGCCATCCTGAGCGATAATTTCCAGCGGTTGATCAACTGTGCCGCCCCGTGTCAGAATGATCGTCTCGTGATAGAGACCCGGGCCGACCCAGATTTGGTCGCCCGGTTGAGCAATGTCGATCGCCGCTTGGATTGTTTTCAGTGCGTCTTCCGGAACGCGACCACCCGCAGAATCGTGACCGGAATCTCCGTTCACATAAAAGCTGTCTCCAAACAAGCTGGTGCTCGCGCTGGCAAGAAACAAGCAAAGCATTAAAATGAAAGGGGGTTTTCGCATAATCCTAGTGAATACTATTACCAACAATAAGCGCAGGAATCATCCCTCGCGAGAGCGGGATTCTGAAACGGAGAGATACTAACCAGAACGCTTACTGCTTCGATCAATCTCAAGGGTTGACTTGAGACTCGCAATGCCGAGAGGTTTTAACACGTTAAACCCATAAGCTGGTCCCTCTCTCCAATCCACAGCGACTCGACTCTTCCCCGATCCACTTCCCCCCTCCCGCAGAAACAATGCCCCCCAAGAACTCCTCAGATCAGCCCACTCCTCCCGTTACTCTGCAGAACATCGCCGATCGATTGGGGGTAACCCGGGCACTGGTTTCGATGGCCCTGCGCAACTCGCCGAAGGTAGCGGCCGCCACAAGGGAACGGGTCCAGGCCATGGCTCGCGAAATGGGCTATCGCTCCAACCCTTTGGTTCGCGCCCTGATGTCGGAAGTGCGCCAGCGTCGGAAGCATGTCTATCGGGCAACGCTCGCATTTATCACGAATTTGAAAACGGAAAACCACTGGCAAGGATTGACTGTGTATCCGGACTACTTCAATGGAGCGAAACAGGCCGCGCGACGTCTGGGATACGATGTGGAACACTTCTGGTTGGGCAACTACCGCTCGAACCCCACCCGATTAGCCGAGGTTCTCCGCGCACGAGGAATACCAGGCGTGCTCATACCTCCGCTACCCGCCGAAAACCATTCCTTTGACATGGACCTGAAAGGCTTTAGCGCCGTGACGTTTGGATACTCGATGAAACGACCGAACATCCCTCGGGTTTGCAACCATCACATCCATACCGTGCAGTTGGCCGTCGAGCATCTGGTTGAACGTGGCTACCAACGGATCGGTTTCGCCCTGCGCAAGGATGAAGTCGCACAAGTGAATTACCTCTGGCGGGCGGGATTGACCGTGGTTCAATACTTATTCCCGAATCTAACCATTCAGATCTTCGAACCCGATCAGTGGACCGAAGAGGCCTTTCAGAAATGGGTTGCATCACACCGGCCCGAAGTCGTCATAGGAGGCAATAAAACACTCTGGAAATGGATGGGCCATCTCGGGTTGAGGATCCCGGAGGAAATCGGCTTCCTGCACCTCGACTGCCGAAAGGACGAAGAAATCAGCGGCACCTATCAAAATACCTTAAGCTTAGGAGAGTCCGGAATCGAACTACTAGCCAGCTTAGTAGAGTCCAATACCACGGTGGAAGATGAGCAACCCCGGGTCATGATGCTTCAAAGCGATTTCCACGAAGGACGAACCCTACGACCCATCGAAAAATAGAACGAATTTAACGAGTTAACGCATACCGCGGTTGTCGCTGAAGAGCCCTACCGGAGAGTTGTAGGATGAAAACGCAACGCGTAGGCGTCATCCTCATTGGCATCAACGGCTATGGATTCCGATTCCTCCAGGAAACTTTCCGCCTGGAAACCCTGGGGGAGGTCCGTCTTCAGGCGGTTATCGACCCGGCAGCAGCTCAAAACCCTGAATGGGCATACCTGCAATCTACCGGAGTTCCCGCTTTCGACGATCTCAAGGATTGTCTGGATTCGGGAATCGAGGCGGATCTCGTGGTTATTGTCTCTCCGATCGCATTTCACGCGTCTCAGACCTGTGCGGCCTTAGCGGCCGGCATGGACGTCCTCTGCGAAAAACCAATTTGCGCGACAATGGCGGAGGCCCGCCGAATGATGGCAGCGCGCGATGCCTCCGGCCGATATTTGGAAATCGGCTACCAATGGTCTTTCAGTTCACCCGTGCAGGCCTTGAAGACAGACATACTCGCTGGCCGGCTGGGCTCGCTCCGATCGCTGCGAACCTGCGTAGCTTGGCCGCGAGGAGAGGTCTACTTCCAAAGAAACAATTGGGCTGGACGAGTTCGCGATCCAGAGGGTCGACCTGTCTTTGACAGTCCGGTAAACAACGCCACCGCTCATTTTCTTCACAACATGCTCTTTGTTGCCGGAATCTCCCCCACACTATCTGCCACACCCAAGATCATTGAGGCGGAGTGCTACCGGGGAAACCTGATCGAGAATTTCGATACCGCCTGCTGCAGGCTGGAAACCGTTGAAGGTCCGGAGGTCCTCTTTTTCACCACGCACTGCACGAAGGAAAAGATCGGCCCCCAGTTCTCGTTCTCCTGCGATGAGGCCCAGATCGAATACACCGCCGGCGGCTCGATCATCGCCCGGCTTTCCAACGGTGATCAGAAGGACTATGGAAATCCTGAAGGTGATCCGATGGAGAAATTCCGATACTGCTTGGACCGCTGTCGCGACCCACACAAATTCCCGGCGGTATGCGGCCCTGAAGCAGCCATAGCCCACACCTCCTGTGTCCAAGGATTTCAGGCGACTCCTGTGATAGCTCTCCCAGCCAGTCAACTGCAGTACTCAAACGATAAGCCTGAGACCAAACTTACTTTCCTGCCGGGCTTGGACGCGGAGATCCTAGAAGGATATCGCAAGGGTCTTCTGTTTTCGGAAATGAAATTGCCCTGGTCTTCACCCGCGACGCGGGTGTCTCTCCCCGTGGGTCCGACAGAAACCATTGGGGCGCGGGAAGCTAGCGGTCTCTCGTAAGCTCTCTCCAACCGATTCCCACACGATCACAAAAGCTGCTCTCGCTATCTTTCGGTCACCCTATTCTTCGGAAACCTTCCGAGCATCGTTTTCGGCCGACATCCGGGCTTGCTGACGTTGCCATTCGAAGATTGAACGAATCCTGGGTTCCGGACGAGGGACTTCAAACTCGCGATCCGAAGGTAGAGGAAAGATGCGGTTGTTTTCCAATCGAAGAAACTCGCCAATCCCCTGTGCAAATGAAGCCACCTCCGTGATTGGACCATAAAATCGATTGTCCAGGATCTCGATACCCGTACAATTCGCTGCGCCCACGAGAATGGCGGGATTTTGTCCGTTGGGGAGCGCGAATACGTTGTCGGCAATAATATGATCGAAGCTCTTCTCCTTGACGTAGATCCCACGCTTTCCGCCAACAACAAAACGATTGTAGACGATTATCCATGCCTCATTCCCACCGAGCATCGTAACGCCAGACTTCGGGGCGATGACATCATTGTAATAAACGACATTCCGGGGCCCTTGGGGCCCGTGCGAAGTGCTGCTGGGCCCCGAAGCAAAGAAGCCGTGCCCATAAGTTCCTTGCCCGAGATCCGACTCTCTCTGCTCGATCCGATTATTCTCGAATAGATTCTCGTGAGTCCAACCGGCGTGCCACTGGGCATCACTGCCGACAAAGTGGCTGTCGCGAATGACATTTCCGGCGGAACCCCATTGCAAATCCGGTGCATGCCGCATGCCGCGGGTGAAGACGTCCTCCATCAGACAATCGTAGGAGCGCTCAAAACCAACGTAACCCGTGCCGCCGCCCCCTTTGAAGAGAGAGTCAAATACCTCCACATTTTGCACCTCACAGAACTTCGAACGTGTAAAATACAAAGGATTGCGACCGGCATTGACGATCTTTACCGAGCTAACCCAGCTGTTCCACGCGTAGCAAAACGTCACCCCGTCGGTCCATAAATCTTCGATCGGATACCAGAGGGTTTCAGGTATGCGCGGCCCGACCAACTCTTGGGTGAAAACCTTCTGCTCAATAGTCAGGTCCTCAATGCCCACCCCTTCGGCGGTTCGTATGCGACAGACGAACGAACCGTCTTCGACTGGGAAGTCGATCCGAAGAGCCTGCGAGACCGTAACTGTATCCCCATCGACAGAAACAACCTCCAGCTGATTGCTTCTGAATGTCCCCCAAGGACTAACATTGCCCGTAATTTCATTCCATCGCGGTGTAGCGGGCGCCTCGATATAAAGACGATCTCCCGACTTAAGTCCGTATCCAGACGCCAGCTTAAGCTGGCGACTGCCTCGCTCTGCCGTTTCCAACAACGGCATAACGGAAGAAACCGGCCCTCCTCCCAGTACCATGATCGCTGCGTGCTGATCCAGCCACCGATCTCCCGGCTGAGGATCTTCGGACACGGTGACGCTAAAAGAGTCGGAAAATGTATCCCCATTCGCGTAGCCAATCGTAGCCTTAAGGGTATGCGTTCCAGGGCCGAGTTTCCCCAAAAGATCCTTTCCACGACAACGCAGGAAAAATCGATTGCCCCAGTGATCTTTCCGACTGCGAGCATCTACAATCGAACTTCCATGGGAGACACGTAATTCCACTAGATTCTTCGGGTTGGCTTGAATCTCAAAGAATCCGTTCGGCCCGATAATCTTATCAGGGGACCATATCCGGCTACGAATTTCCCCATAAGGAATGTAATCCTGAAAAACCAACCGGGTCCTTTCCTGCCCTGCTCCTCGAATCACTACGCCGGAATCATAAATGACAACCGGACGATTGAGGAGAAACTCCCCGGGCGGAAGCTCAACGACTCCACCCCCAGAATCAGCGACCTCTGCTACGGCATCGTTCAGCAATGTCGCGATGTCATCCCCTTCATGTCCCTCGAATCGATCCACGCCGACGATGATCGGTAGCTGCGGAATCCCTCCCGAGACGCCCGCCATTCTCCAGTCAGGATACACGAACCCATCCGGTCCGGGGACATCCGCATCGGTGAGCAGTGTATCGTTCGGATCAAGTTTATAACTGGGAGTCCAGGGCGGGGTCATATCCGGCGAGTAAACCTCCAAACGCAGAGTATCGAAGTCAGTGGTGCTGGTGTCCCTACGGTAAGAATGAAGCCAGCCCTCGACCTCGACGGCCCCATCCGGTGCGACCGCGACGACCGAATAGTCACGCCACGTGCGGCTGTTGACGGAGACCAAGTTCTCTCTGCCATCGGGCGAATCGATCCGATGACCTTCTCGATCATAAAAAAGAAGATAGCCCCCCACACCTTTCCCGTCGATTCTGCGAGCCAGAAACCGGAACCGAAAAATCTGCCCCGGCTCAGCGGGCAATCGGGGTGTAGCAACTGACGAACCCTCCTCCGTAGAAGAATCTTCCACCCGGAGTCCCCAATCGCCGTTATGTGCTGCCTCCGAACGAATTGAACTCATGGGCTCGCTCTCATCGATAACCCATCCGTCCAAAGCTTCCTCAAAACCGCTCTCGAACCGAGGGGAACCGGGTCCCGAAGAGGAATGAGCTTCACTGATCAATTTCAGGTAGGCCTCTGCTAATCGTCGTCCGAATTCCCGTTGAGACTTGGCATCGAAATGGGTGTTATCCGGCTTACAGGTCAAGCCGTCGCTCGAAACGAATCCTGCATAATCCGTTTCCATCGCAAAGTCGCGCAAAGCCCGATCCACCTGGAACGTGTCCGCATTCCACGGTCTCGTCGGAAATTGCCCCAATTGCCCAACGAGGATCGGCAGGTTCGGATCGCTGAATTCGGTCCGAAATCGATTCATCAAAACATTCAAATTCTTTTCATAATTCGCAGCACGCTTGCCCGAAACATCCGCTTCCCCCTGGTGCCAAAGGATTCCTTTCAGCGTTCCGTCCTGCATCGCTCGCTTGGTCCGGGAAACGGCATCGTCATAAGGGTAGCTCTTGGTCTGCTCGTGATAGCCCCCTGGAACCCATTTGGTAATCGAAGATCCACCACAAGCCGCAGGAATGAGCCCAATGACCACATCTTCCTGTTCATCCGCAATGGCCTCGGCGAAGCTTCGCCCCGGACCGACTCCGGCGATGGATTTATCAAAATGAATCGGATCGACCGCCGGCACCCATTCACCGTTTTCGGAGAGCATCAGAATCCGCGGATTTGGAATTTTATCCTCTGGAGCGACTTTGCCTCGTCCCGCCATATTGGATTGTCCGGCGAGCAGAAAAAGGTGAAATTTATCCTTGGAAGGTAAAGACTCCGAGACATCGGCCACAGCATACCCCAAACCAGTGGAAAAGGATATAGCGAGGCAAAGCAACGATGCCCCTAATGAGAGAAACTTGGGAATAGGCATAGAAAGGAGAATTGAATGTTAATCGGACCGCGCACGCAGGCAGGAGCCGTCAGTCCTGCGGAGTGGGTCTGTCGTAAATGACTCGAAATTCGATCGGGGCTCCCACGGCAATCACCGGCTCGGAAGCATCCGATTCCGCCTGAGCCCCCGGCATGAGCAAAATGAATAAACGCCTCTCGGACGGGATGCTGATACGGGTGCTCGTTACCAGTTCCCATTGTGCCTCGTCGATCGAACGGGCGATCTGAACATTCAGATGTCCATCAGAACTGGGCGGCCAAAAGAGCACTTGGGACTGACCCGGCCCAATGCGGGAGATATCCTCTCCCATACGCACGGCCAACGGCCACTCGGTGAAATTGAGCGCCAGAGTCTGTCCAGGCCCCAGCGAGCGATCCGCAAAAGAAGTCGCAAAGATCCCAAACTTCCGTTGCTCCCCGCGACCAACTGCCGAAATGAGCACCAAAAACTCATCTCCCCCATTCCGAACATCAATTCGGGCAACAACTGGCTCTTCTCGTTCTGCACTTCCCGGAGAATTCGTAGGGGCAACCCGGGGAAACCGATAAAAATCCACTGAACCGTTTATAGCCAGTGCTTCTATCGGTTGGCCGATCGAACTCGAACGCGCGATGATACGCGTTCGATCATTCCCGGGAGAACGAACGGCCAGATCCGTCACAATTCCGTTCACGGAGACCACCCGCAAAGTCACGGGACGGGCCTCCTGCATTTCGGAGGGCTGGGCCCCTACGCTCATCACGAAAAAAAGAGGGAGCAATCGAAAGATGCCGATGTAGGAAATTACTTGCATTGCCTTTAGATTTCGTCCGCCTCCAACCAGCGGAAGGATATGAGTTCATACTGACGTCCGAGGCTCTGATTCATCGTCGTTAAATTGACGGTGCCTCCTGTCACTGGACGAACTTCAGCCGCATTGCCGATTGCATCGACATACTCAGGAAGCCGTTGAACGATCGCCTCATACCAGACACGACCTCCAGCTAGCCCGGAGGAACCGAAATCGGCGCTTTCACCATAGCCGCGAATCGTGAAGGTATCGGATCGAGATGCTAAGGCTGGCGCTAGCGCCTGGAGCATATCTGCTTGGCTCAGAAAACCCGGGGCCATGGCCGCCTTAGCCCGCCCGGGATATTTTGCAAACGCTCGCCGAGGTGCGGCCGCATTCTGGAGAAAATAATCCACCGCACCCACTTTCCACACCTCGTCCTTTCCAGACGGGAGCGAGTTTGTGCCGACCGGCGGCCTATCCTGCGATAAAACGGTCATGTTAATCGAGGAATACGCATCGATCGCTGACTGAAGGGTGCCACTTAACCCAGTTTCGTCCGGATAGGCTTCGAGAGTGCGATTGACAAAATCGGCCAAGGACAGGAAAGGTCCACGAGCTCTAACCTCGTTCACGATCTCATCCGCCAATTGGCGAACTTGGTTGTCGGTCAAACTCCGAAACCCGGCCCACCGATCAAAACGCGATGAGACATTTCGTGCACCGGGAACATAAGGGGTTCGGATGTAGGGGGTCCCCGAAATAGCCGCACCACTAATTCCGGTTTCGGGGTCAACTTCTACATCGCGAAGACTTGCAAGCACCGCCGTCCAGGCTTCGACCGAGGTAGAGTTCACATTGAATGCACCTCGGTTCAGGAGACTAGAGGCGGCCAGGTCGAAATCTTCCACATCAACAGGCCCAAAGCCCTCTCGAAAGGTAAGTGGGGCAAAAGGGAGTGGCTCGTGACGATCCAACCAGCTTTGTAACTGGGAAGTCGATAGATCGGGACGACCCGACAGAAAATAGCGATCCCAGAGAGCGCGATTGAGCAAGTAGGAGACATCCGTTAGATGCATACCCGCCCCAGAACCTTCAGAAGCAGGCGATTTTGTATTGGGCCGCAAGAGCCGATCCTGCTGAATGCGAGGATCCGCATAAGCATTGCCAAAGGGATAGCTCGGTTCCAAACCGGAACCAGTCGCACTCATAGGTGCATGCTGCAATTGCCCAATGGAAATCAACGGAGTATCGACCTGAGGAATGTTGAATAAAATTGCTTCGCTCGTCCCGGTCGTGGGCATCCGGCCGGGTCCGATGTAGCTCCGTGCGGGAGAAGATGACAGCAAGTCGATCTTCCAAGTAGAATCGGCCGTGTTGGCTTTCGCGATCGACCAATTCGGCACGGTGCTCCATCCACCGTTCCACTCGAACCAGGCCCGACCCATGGACCTTGCACGCTGGTTGACATTAGCCAGCCAATTGAAACGCCCATCGGTCTCTTGTAGCGAGTTGATAATGGAGATGCCGACTTGGTTACCAGCATTCACCGGCCCGGCCTCTATATCCCGAAAAGCGTTGAATCCGCTGGGATTGATCTGGGTCGCTTGGGAGGCGCTAGTATCATTGTCAACGTTCACGAACTGAGCCAGCCCCACGGCATCAATCAATTGCAACTCATTGCCTGTATCGTCCAGTAAATGGAAGGTAACCGTTCCTCCGTTGCCTCCCTCCTCGTTTGCGAGCACGATCGCAGAAGCCGAAGTCTCCTCCGGCGTAAACACATGGGAAAGGTTTCGGGTGAACCCGTTCGAGGTGTTATAACCATTCGTCAATCCATTACTGCCGGAATTATCGTAGGGTTGAGACGACCCCGGAGTGAAGACGTATGCCTCGCCTGGAGGTATTGCGATAGATCCGACTTCAAACTCCAGCGTACGATCACTGTATTTTCCGGACCCCGATTTGATCGGTGCGATTAGTTCTTGGTGATATACGGCGTAGGGTGGATCGGGAATGGGGGTCACCCCATCGCTTTCAAGTCTGGGGGTAACGAAATACAAAAACTTCGCCGTTGTATTGTTGTTATCAGCAAACTCCATACGAACGCGGTAGCTACCACGCAGCGTAGTGTTGTAGGGGTTCCACAATACGACGTGGGGAAAGAAATGAATTTTGCCGCCAGTCCCATCAGCAGCGCAACTCACGTCAAAAGCCATTCCGGAGCGCAACAAAACCGGAGACACGCCCATTTGGTTATCACTCTGAGCCTGCACGTCAATCTGACCGTTATTGGTCACTGAATAGTCAAAGAAACTATCCAGCTGCTCCCAGGTAGCCGCTGACGGCGACCGAGTACCAGGAGGGACACTCGGAGACATCGAAAGTGAACTATCGTTGTATATCGAAGCGTTCTGAAAACCAGCGATGCGACGGGATCCGTCCACATCAAAGGAACTCATTTCATCCAACTGATCCTTCAAATCCCCCGTCCAGTCTCCAGGCTCCTGATAAAACAATGCCGTCAGGTCGTGGCGTAATCCTCCCCGAAGCGAATCTGCCAAAACACCCTGCGAATACAGACTGTAGTCTGGAGAACGTCGACGCATGGCCTGCCGCATCGTATTCGTTCCAAACCCTTCGAGAAGAGGGATTTGACCCGACAAATCAACTCGGGCTAGACCTATACGGAACTGGTCCGCTCCGGCATCTTTCCCCGATGCATCGTAGGTAGAACCAATAACCGTCGTTCCGTCTTTCGTCATGAGTTCGATACCGGGACGCTGGGCCGTAAGCAAACGATAAAAATTCTCCCGGTCAGTCGTGGTCCCGCTGGCACGGGGATCAACCAGATTAAAGCGCGCCTTGACCCCCTCGTCCCCGATCCACCACGCAAATTTCCCGGCCGACTCAGCCCCAGGCGTCCCGCCGAGACTCACAAGAGGGGCGACGACATAGTCTTCCGCACGATCAACAGTACCCGGCCCCATCAAGAGTCGACCCGGCTGCCCGTTCACTAAAATATCATCCGCCGAAGATCCGCGAGATTCCGCTGCCCCCAAAACAACCGAATCAGCAGGATCGAAGGGAACCGCACTCGTCGAAAGCAACTGCCCGAAATTATCGGCCCCGGCCCCCACCGAAAAATCGACGGATCCATTCCCACTGATCAACCAGGTCAGCAACTGCGGATTACTCGTTTCCTCTCCGAAAGAATTTGTATTCGCCCACGCCCCCGTCCACAGACGGCTTCCAGGCTGACTCCCGGATGTCCTATCAGCCGCCGCTGTTGTTCGCTGGTCCGGTCCGGTGAATCGCTGCAGTTGCCCCATCGCCTCACCGAGCGAAAACAGAGCTACCTCACGCGCCTTGACCGTAGCGGCATTCGTCGTCGCACTCTGCATCCCAATCTGCACCCGGGATGACAAGGCAACCAGAATGAGGAGAATAAACCCCATTAGAGTAATCGCGATGACCAATGCGAAGCCATTGGCTGGGGATAAACGTCTCATGGAAGCTCTCAAATAAAACAGTTAGCAAAAAGGGGTAGTCGGTATTCGCAAAACCTAAGGATAACGCCTGTTGTGGGATAGGCAATTTTCCAAACACGGCTCATTTGCGAGTAAACTGGAGACTGGTCTCGGACGCAAATTCCGCAAGTTCCGGAGGATTTAACTCGTTAAATCCAAGCGAGGAACCTTCGAATGCCTCGAGATCCTCTTAAAGTAGCACTCCGTAGTTCTAATCCGGGCCCAATCATGCCCCCTACCGACAGTGGAGCATGGCTTCCAGCCTTGCCCGCGAAACTGCCAACTAAACGACCCAGCCCATCCTCCAAGGCCGCGACCTCCTCAAGCTCGGTGTTCATCCCTGCCCCCCCCCAATGGGCAAGCTTCTCAACCGACTTTTCGAAGACCAACTCGACGGAAAATTCGAAACCAAAGAAGAAGGGCTTGAACGGGCGAAGGAACTGGCAGATCTCGATTAAAAATTTTGAAAATGCCCCTGGTGGAAGTCCTAATCGCACCTTCGGAGCGAGGAAGGGGGACGCCCTTCAAAGGTCGCGCGGCTTGGCCCAAGCCGCACTGCGCCGGATCGGGAGAGGCAGCTCTCCGCCACTGCCACGGGTTCTTAACAAAGACGTCGTTAGGAATCCAGCTACTTATCGTATTTCAACCAGAGAGGGAACACAGGCTGGCAGCCTGTGGTACTTTTTTAGGGATGAAGAAGTCGAACATTCTCAAGGTGCGAAGCACTTTCGGAGATCTCCGCACCTACCGAGACTGCCCGCGTACCAGATCCAGCCAACGCTGAGCCGCCGGAGAAAGGCTGACGCCTCGTCGCCAGATCAGGCCCAAACGCCAGCGTAGGTCTTTCTCGTCGATGAGAGCGGTTTCGACGGATAGCTTTCCGCGCGACTTCAACTCCAGTGAGGGAAGGAGAGAGACGCCCAGCCCAGCCGAAACCAGCGCGATGATAAAATCGGCGTGGGCTCCGCGGGCCGCTACATCGAGAGAGATGCGTCTCCTCCTACAAGCTTGGGCGAGAATGGTATTCAGAACAAAACCACGCTCGAAAAGGATGAAAGGGCTTTGGGTCAGCTCCTTGAACTTGATCGACTCTCTTTCCGCCAGAGGATGGCCCGTCGGTAAAAGGGCCATCATGGGCTCATCAATGACCAGATCCCACTCCAGGTCTTCGGGAACTGGATCGAGGGTGGCTCCCATCTCAATCTCCCCACTGCGCACCAGCTCCTCTAGGTGTTGACTCCCCTGCTCGTGGAGCTCGATTTCAACCCCCGGATAGCGCTGCCGGTAAGCCGCTACGAGCGGCGCAAAGAGAACGCTGCTACCCAGCACGGGCAATCCCAGCCGGAGGCGTCCGGTCTCCATTCCCCGTAGACCTGCCAACTCGGATTGAAGATTATCCCGCTCCGCCAACATCGCCTTTCCCCGGCGAAGGACCATCTCACCGGCATCCGTAACGCGCACTCCCTCACTCAGTCGATCGAGCAAGCGGGTGCCGCATTCGTGTTCCAATTGTCCCAAGGCTTTACTCACGGTCGGCTGGGTCGTTCCCAAGGCGCGCGCGGCCGCAGAAAATCCTCCGTGACGGACGACTTCGACGAGACATTCCAAGTGACGCAGCTCCATCAATCATTCCATATTCGAATATGAAATATTCCGTCAATTCATTTCCGGAATCTCCCATCGTTGGGTATAGTAACCCCATCGTTATGAAAGCTGTCACGCCGTCCATATTTGCTCCTCTTGCCCGCCCCGAGCTACCGCTCCGTTGGATTCAGACTCTGGGATTGATCGGAGTTTGGTGGATCGCAGAGACGTTCACCCACATCGTGCACTGCCCGGTTCCCGGAAGTCTCGTCGGCCTGGTCCTTCTCTGGATTCTTCTCGACTGCAAAATTCTCCGCCTCGATTGGTTTGAGCAAGGGGCCGATGGGCTCCTCAACCATCTGATGCTCTTTTTCGTTCCAGCGATGCTCGCCCTCGTCAATCACCCAGAATTTCTGAGTCTGCTCGGCGTAAAGATACTGATCACCGTTCTTGCCAGCACCCTCATCGTCATGAGCGGAACTGCCTGCATCGTCGAACTCGGATTTCGTCTACGCCATGCCCCCGCTCGCTAAACCCATATTCTGGGCGGTCTGCACCATCGCCGTCTACTTAGCCGCCCGCCGCATTCATCAACACTATGGCCGTTGGTGGAGCTCGCCTCTCCTCCTCACCTGGGTCGGATGCGGGTTTCTCATTCTCGTGCTGCAAACCTCCTATCACGACTACCTGAGTGGCACACATTGGCTCGTCTGGATGTTAGGACCCGCGACCGTCGCCTTCGCCATCCCCATCCACCGCCACCGCGCCCTCGTTCGCCGTCACTGGGTCCTCCTCGGGGTCGGCGTGCTGGTCGGAAGCCTCCTCGCGGTCAGCAGTTCCTGGTTTCTCGCCTCGCTCTTTGAATTGAGCCCGGAAATGCGGGCGAGTCTGATCCCCCGGTCCATCACTACTCCACTCGCCATGGACGCTTCGGCACGCCTCGGAGGCCTCCCAGAACTCACCGCAGTCTTCACCGCCCTCACCGGTCTCTTCGGAGCCGCAATCGGAGAAACCCTGCTCCGCTATCTCCCCGTGCGTTCCACCTTTGCCCGAGGCGCACTCTTCGGGATGGGTGCCCACGGAGCCGGAGTCGCCAAAGCCCGAGAACTCGGCCAAGAAGAAGGCGTAGTCGCCAGCCTCATCATGATCCTCGCCGGACAGGTGACCGTGGTCGCCGCCGTCATCGCGTCCGGAGTGATCTAGGGCATACGTGTAAATACAGACAGTCGCCATGGAAAAAGGGATAGATGAGGAGCCCGTCAGGGGGAGGCAACAGGCTGGCAGCCTGTGGTACTTTTGATGGGCGCCTAGAAGTCCTGGATCTTCCGGGCGGGGCTCGTCGGGGTTGGGCGTTCGCCATCTTTCCTCTGATCCGCAGGAGAGAGCTGGAAGCTCTCACTACTTTCGGCGAAAACGGTTCGCGAGCACACTGAGGACTCGCTGAGACTCGGGTCGCGCAGACGCAAAAAGTAGCCGCTCAGCTTCAGCTGCGCGGCTTCGTGTGACGAACCTGCGGAAAAATCCACAGGCTGGCAGCCTATGCTACTCTTGATGGACGACTAAATGTTCCGAACCTTACCCCGCGCGGGCGCGCCTGAGTTAATATTCTTTCGACGTTCGACGTTCGCTATCTCTCTTCTCATCCGCAGGAGAGAGCTAGAAGCTCTCACTACTTTCTATGGAAACCGTCCGCATGCACACGAAGAGGGGGCAGCTGAAGCTACTCCCCTACTTTGCGTAGCCGCTCAGCTTCAGCTGCGCGGCTCTGTGCAACGAACACGCAAGAAAGGCCACAGGCTGGCAGCCTGTGCTACTCTTGATTGCACGGCTAGAGAGTCCTGAATGCTTGGAGGATTTGCCAGACGGGCGACTCTGGACCCAGGGGATGGAGTTCCCGTTGATTGATTTTGGAAATGGGCATCAGTTCCATCGTCGTGCTGGTGATGAAGGCGGATTCGACCTCATTCTGAAAGAATTCCTCAGACATGGGCTCCTCCTGCACGGTGAAGCCGAGTTTCTGTATGGCGCGGAGAAGGAAGCGCCGGGTGATGCCGTTGAGGATATGACGATTGGCCGGATGCGTAAAAAAGACTCCGTCGTGATATCCGAATACATTGCTCGCTGAGGCTTCGGTAACCCATCCATCCCGAATGAGAACGGCCTCATAGGCCCCCGCCTCGACTGCCGCCTGTTTCGCCAAAACGTTCGGCAAGAGGTTCAGGGATTTGATGTAGCAGTTGCTCCAGCGCTCGTCGGGCAAGGTGATGACCGCCACGCCCGCCTCCCGAAAATCTTCGGTATAGATCCTCCCCGGTCGCGCATAGAGCGAGAGAACCGGATCTGTCTGCGGAAAAGGATGGACCCGTAGGGCCTCGCCCCGGCTGATCTGGAAGTAGACGTCCACAACCTCATCCTCGACCTGAGAAACTGCCGACCGCACGATCGACTCAATTTCCTCCAACGGAAAAGGCAGCGCCATCCGGATCGCCTCCGCGCTGTCCCGCAACCGCTCCAAATGCTCCTGTAGACCAAAGCTACGATCCCGGTGGAACCGCACGACCTCATAAATTCCGTCTCCATAGTTGAAGGCCCGGTCCTCCACGGGCACAGGAGTTTCTCCGCCTTTCAAGAAACGATCTTTGTAATAATATACCGTCATTCCTTTCCTGGGGCCGGAAGCTCGACCGTAAACCGAGTGCCTCTCCCGATTTCACTTTTCACCGCGAGTCGTCCGCTTTGGAGGGTTACGAGCTCCTTGCAAAGCAGGAGTCCGAGACCACTCCCCTGCTCGCCGGAGGTGCCAGGGGTCGACTCCTGTTCTCCAAGAGTGAGGAGAGTCTTCACTTTCGACTCCTCCATCCCCACGCCCGAATCTTTGACTTCGATGACGACGGAGGCTCCCCGCCGCTCAGCCGATACCTCGACCTTCCCCTCGGCCTCAGAGTATTTCAATGCATTGTTCAAGAGGTTGCGAATGACCGTTTCCAAGGCCGGCTCATCAGCCAAGACCACGAGCCCTGGCTCCACGAACAGGTTCAGCTGGATTTGCTTCTGATCGGCCATGCCTCGGAACAGCTCGACACAGCTCCTCAGCGAAGGCTCCAGGGGAAACTCCTGAGGTTTGATCTGGAGGCTCCCTTTCTGCAATTGAGCCCATGACAAAAGATTCTCCAGCAACCGATTCAACCGCTCGGCGCCATCATGCAATTCGTCGAGCGAAGACTGAAGTTCCTCCGGCGGGAGGTTGCGCCAATCTTCCGCGAGGATTTCACTCAGGCTGAAGATGCCCCGAAACGGGTTTCGCAGGTCATGGGCAATGATCGAGAAAAACTTATCCTTCTCACCGTTGAGCACCTCCAGTTCGTATCGTTTGTTCTCCAGGTCCCGCGTGCGCTCCGTGACGAGCTGCTCCAATTCGGTTTTTGACTGCTCCAAAAAGGACTTCGCCCTAGCCTCTGCGGCAAGTTTTTCCTGCTGAAGAATCCGAATTCGGGCCACAAGAGCCAAGGCGAACAGAACCGCCTCTCCCCAGATTCCCAGCCACCCCAGACGCAGTGTGAAATCGTTCGTCGGAAACCACCCCAGAGCCCGGCCGCTCAGACCACAAATGGCAGCCACCCAAATCGCCCAGGAAACGGCATAGATCTTGGCGACCTGGTTCCCCTTTCGCCAAAGATAAATTCCCAAAACCGGCAAAATGTTCAGCACGAGGACGAAGATCATGGCGGTCCTCGCGGCAGCTCCGGAGTATCCGGAAAAGAACAAAATCGGAGGAAGCAATAGGGAGAACATTCCCCACTTCATAATCCGGTCGATTCTGGGCAGAAGCTGATGCGTCAGCAAAAAGTGCCGACTGAATTGAATCAAAAAGACAAAAGTCAGCGAAGAGAGCAAAGGAGGGAGCGCCTCGCTGAGAAACCCTTGGTGGACCCATATAAAATGGTGCCAAAACCCCGACACTACCGAAAAGGTCAGAAGAGCCAGCGCCAGATAGGCCACATACCACCCGTAGATCTGCTCGCGCACAACCGCCCAAATGACGGCATTGTAAATGAGGATGATGATCCCTCCCCCAAGGATAAATCCCAAGAAAATGCTGATCCAATGTTTCTCCTGCTCAAAGGCTTCGGGAGAGCCCACCTCAAAATAACTGTCGAGAACATCGCTCAGGGGATTCTGAATTCTCATATAGACCACGCGTTGGGAATCCCCCGGCACCATAAATTCGACCCCATACCCCTCGATTCCGATTGCCTCTTCACTCCGGGGTCGCTTCTCGCCCTGCTTAACCACATCAACCACCTTCCCATCGTCTACCAGGTAGAAATCGACCAGATCCACCATGGGGAAGGGATAATGCACGACAAACGGCAGCTCTTCCGGTTCGGCGTTTTCAACCGCAAACCGGATCCACCATCCGTCATCGGTAATTCCCAAAGAGGTTAACCTCCGATCTGACGAAACAAACTTGTCATCCAGATTCCCGGAAACCACCGCGTTCGGATCCAGACTCCCCTCCTTATCCTGAAGAAGACCGTATCCCCGAATCTGCTCCATTGGCATCTCCTCACCCAAATGGAAATCCGCCGACCAGACACTGCTGGAGATGGTGCAAAACCCTAAGCAAACACAGAGCGCCCAGCGCATTCGAATCAGGGTAAACAGGGACAAAATCATACGAAAACCAAATCCTATAGAATGGACCAAAGCCCATGAGAATGGCTATCTCAATCTTAACGCGAAAGAGGATTCACCCGATCAATCAAACAAACGAAGCTCATCGGTCCCCAGATCTCATCGTCGAATCCATAGAATCACCACCCGCCGTCATTCGTCTTGGGAAAAATAGTCACGAGTCAGGGAAAAGACGACCCGGGAGAGAAGCAGCAACGCCACCAAATTGGGCAAAGCCATCAAGCCATTGAGCATATCCGCGCAATTCCAGATAAAGCGCAAATCCATCACCGCACCGACAGGAACCGCCAGCACCCAAAGGATCCGATAAGGAAGAATGATCTTCACTCCAAATAGATACTCGGCACAGCGTTCCCCATACAACGCCCAGCCCAGAACCGTAGTGAAAGCGAAGATCACCATCCCACTGACGACGATCAAATTGCCCGAAGCGGGCAGAAGAGTATTCATGGCAAGGATCGACAGCTCCATCCCCTGAACATCCTGCGTCCACACCCCGGAAAGCACGATCGCGACTCCAGTCATCGTGCAAATGACCAAAGTATCGATGAACGTCCCCAACATCGCCAAAGTCCCCTGACGCACTGGACTGTTGGTCTGGGCCGACGCATGGGCGATCGGAGCCGAGCCCAGACCCGCCTCATTCGAAAAGACTCCGCGGGAGACCCCCATCCGCACCGCAATCATGATCGTCGATCCGGCAAATCCCCCGGTCGCCGCCACCGGAGAAAACGCCGATTCAAGGATCTCGATCAAAACCGACGGCAGGCTCGATAGGTTCATCACGATGACAACTCCACAAAGACCGATATAGGCCACCGACATCACCGGAACGATCTTACCGGCCACCGAGCCGATCCGCTTGATTCCTCCCAAAATCACAGCGCCGACCAGCACCGCCACCACCAGCCCGGTGAGGAGCCGAGGCATTCCAAGACTCACCTCAAGCCCATGAGCGATGGAACTCACCTGCACCGTATTTCCGATGCCAAACCCGGCCAACGCCCCGAAGATCGAGAAGCAGACCGCCATCCAGACGAATTTCTTCCCTAAACCATTTTGAATGTAATACATCGGCCCGCCCACGTGCTGGCCCAGGGAGTCCTTCTCCCGAAAATGAACCGCCAACACCGCCTCCGAATATTTCGTCGCCAGTCCGACTACCGCCGTACACCACATCCAGAAAAGAGCCCCCGGTCCGCCAATCGCAATTGCCGAGGCGACCCCGACAATATTCCCGGTGCCGATCGTTCCCGAGAGGCTTGTCATCAAAGCGTTGAACGGCAGGATATCCCCGTCCCCCTCCTCCTTTCGCTTACCAAACAACTGCCGAAACCCGATCGGCAACTTCCGAACCGGAATAAATCGCAATCCGACCATCAACGTGATCCCGACCCCCACGAGCAAAATCAGGAGAACACTCCCCCAAAGCCATCCATTCACCCAGGAAACTCCCGCTTCAATCGATTCGATCATGATATTCTTTGTGTTGAGTGATTATCTCCCAAAACCGAATACCGGGAACAATCGAAGGTTCACCTGCAATTATCTCGCCAAAATTCAAGGGATTTTGAAACAACACTCCATCCCCTAACGATCAACGAATCAATTCGCAATAGATGCCTCACCGGGGGTAGAGCCCCCCCTATCAAGAAACTTGGATATTCTCCAAATGATCGGGAGAGCCAATTCCCACTGTAACCGAAGGCGCTAGATTGACCGAGTAAACGGAACCGGTCCAGATCCAGTCTATCCGGTTTCCTGAATCTTCCGGCCATAAGAACAAGAAAAATTAAAATCTGCCCCCAAATTCACATTCCCGCACCTCGGTGGGCGCTGAAAGCAACCCACCCACAGAAAGACATGGCTTCGGATGTTCGTCCACCCAGAGAAGAAATCAGCCGCCGAACGTCAAAATTCATACACCCAGTCTTAGCGAGTTCCCCACCCTTTCAGAGAACTTCAGTCGATCCAGATCGTCCCCTTCAGGAAGAGTCGGGTCTTCCCGGAGATAAGGACGCGGTCCTCTTGGAGGCGGCATTGGAGGACTCCGCCGCGCTTGGAAACCTGCCAGGCGGTCAGTTCGGTTTTGTTGAGACGCTTGGCCCAATAAGGGGTCAAGGTGCAGTGCGCCGACCCGGTAACGGCGTCTTCGTCGATCCCGTGACTGGGGGCGAAGAAGCGGCTGACAAAATCGACGTCCGTCCCTGGGGCGGTGACGATGACTCCGCGGCCCGGAAGGGTCGCGAGCGCCTGAAAATCGGGCTCCAGGGCGTAGATCTCCTCCTCGCTGGAAAAGACGGCGAGGAAATCGGCGGCTCGGTAGCACTCCACAGGCCAGCCGCCCAAACCGTGAGCGAGACGCTCGGGCATGTCGCAGGACTGACCCGGCTGCGACGGGAAATCCAACCGAAACAAACCGCCATCACGCTTCACCCGGAGGGGTCCGCTCCGCGAGTGAAAAAGAATGGTATCCCCCTCGACCGCTCCCCGGTCAAAGACCACCCGCGCTGCCGCTAGGGTCGCGTGCCCACACAGGTCTACCTCGACCGTCGGCGTAAACCAACGAATGCGAAAGCCCTCCCCTTCCGGTACGTAGAAAGCGGTTTCCGAGAGGTTGTTCTCCTCGGCAATCATCTGCAGCAGCGTATCCGGCAACCATTTCACCAGCGGACAGACCGCTGCCGGATTTCCGCGGAAGTCGCCTTCGGCAAAGGCATCGATTTGGTAAATGGGAAGTTCTCGGCTCATCGGGAAGTAAAATCCATAATGTAGCGCTCGAAGGCGACCCCTCGATGCACTTTGTGTTCCGTTTCGGTTAGTGTGAATCCGTGACGGGCAAACAAACCGCGACTAAAAAGACTGGCAATCGTCCAAATCCGAGGTGAGCCCGTGAGGCGATTGAGCATGATCGACAAGAGAGTCCCTCCGACGCCGGAACGCTGAAAGTCCGGACTCACATACAAGCACCGGATGTAACCGTTCTCCTCATACGAACTGAATCCGCAGACAGCGCCGTCCTTTTCCACAACCAAGCCGCCATCCCCCATCATAAAATCGGAGAATCCCTCCTCATCGGCGAAAGATGCCCAGACCTCCCGCTGTTTCGATGAATAAGCATGGGGGTCACTCTCGAGAGCCGCCCGGCGGTAAATCTCCTGACAACCCGCCAGATCCTCGCGCGAAAGATCCCGGACGCCGGAAACTTGCTCCGTCATCACTGAAATCAAAATTCAACCGACTCCAGAACCGATCAGCCAATCAAGGATTGGCCATTTCCGCTTCCTGCTGGTCATAGAGAAGCGGATCGGTTTCTTCGAGTTCGGCATTCTCGTTCGAGGCATCGATCGTCGCTGCCAAAGGATCGGCATCCTCGTCGCCATCAAGAACCGAGGCAACTGGACCGACCTCAGGGCCGTCCTCCTCCGAAAAATCCGGCTGGGAATAATTGCAGGCGGAGAGGAAAATCGAAACGAGAAGAAGAAGAGAGATACGAATCATGGGAGATGACGATGAGAGGATTTGAGAGCGAAAGCAAGCGCTGGAGTTGGGGAAGCCTCTCAACAACACACCAATTCGGAGCAATTTAAATCACACGACAGTAATTGTCGTAATCGCAGCGACGAAAGAACGATTTTTACCATTCTCTTCGTGCAGCCTTCAGATCCCTCAACATCATCCCGGCTATTCAGGCTGATCCACGAATGCGGACTGAACCCGCAAAGAGCCTTCCACAGATTACCAATCATCGAGAAACCGGGAAGAACCCCGGGAATCCACAACCATGCGAGAACCCAAATCCTCCCTAGCTCAAATCGTCTGGATCGATAATTCGGAACGAAACGACACGGAACTTCCGACCGAAAGTCTCATTGATCTTTGATAGATTGCTTACGTCTTCAAAATTCTCGACACTACTATCAACGAAATCAGGAATCCGTTCAACAATGGCTTCCACATAAACCCGGGATTCCACATCCCCGGAGGCATCCTGCCGATCTCCATAAGATCGAATTGTAAAAGTATCACTACGGACCGAAAGAAGCGGGCCGAGAGAAGTCAGAATATCGGCCTGATCGACGTATCCCGGGGCGGCCACGGACTTCACCCCCGCCTCGGCCTCAGGAAAAGGGAAACCATCGCTCTGGGCATTGGCCAAACTCAGGGATCGACCCCCTGTACGATAAGCAGAATTGATGGAGACTGCCGGGTTATCCAATGCCGTTTGCAAGACGCCCGAGACCGCAACGTTTGGATCCGTTGAAATCCGGCGGTTCACAAAATCGGCCAGCGACAGAAAGGGACCTCTCAGACGAACCTGTTCGACGATTTCGGTTGCCAACTCACCGATCTGGAGGTCGCTCAAGGTCCGAAAACCGACCCACTGCGCCGGATCTGCCGGATTGCTGAGAGTTGCCGGATCGATCTCCCCACCCGCAGCTGCCGTCCCAGCGGCAACGACTGCATTGCTGGTCGAACTTGAACCTTCGGTGAGGGTCGCGGTTGCCGAAATACCATTCACCGGTCGGACGGGCATGGAGAGGCCTTTGAGCCCTCCGATCACCGCTTTCCAGGCCTCAACCGAAGTAGAGTTCACATTGAACATGCCATCCATCGTTAGGTTGGCACCCACCTTTTCGTAAGCATCACTCCGTGGCTGTGCTCCAGAGAATAGTGTCGAAATGATTCCTGCGGGATCGTCTTCGGGAAACGGATGAAATCGGCCATTGGGCAAGGAAACGGAAGGCGCCCCATTTAATCCTACAAAGGCTTCCAACCGATCCAGTTGCTCGGAATACGCTGCCCCGCTATTCTTATAGGCCGGTTGCGAAAAGGGGTCGATGGATGAGAAGAAGTAGTCATCCCAGAGAGCTTCGTTTGCCAAGTAAGAGTGGTCCGCATAGGTGATATCTCCGGCGTCCGCAGAGGTGGCGCTGGAGGGAATGACCGAAGGTGCAAACGAATTTCCGATCGCTTGGATCAGAGTGGGCTCGGCATGACCGTCGTCCCAATTCTTCCCTCTCCCATCGGGAACAAAATTTTGCGCAGCCCCCAGAGAATGAATGGGGGATTCAGCGATGGTGTAGGCCACCAAATTCGAGACTCCCTCACCCGCACCATAAGATCCACCAAAATAGCCGAGTCCATCGACATCCATCTCAATCGCCCCGCCCAAACTGGTAAGAGGTCGCATTCCTACCTGCCATGGGAAAGCCAGTTCGATGTCGGCATCGTCCTTCATGTTCATTTTCAACCGATAGGTCGCTGGATTGAAACGAAGCAAACTCCGCCCCGTCCGCCGTTCACCCGGGAGGCCGGAAAAATTTGGATCGGACTCAGTCTTCGCTCCAAATGAGAAGATAGACAACGGCCATTTTTGAGGCGAATTCGTAATGGGGTCGATGACCGACAGAGCCGATACGGAAATCGAATAAGATGGATCCAAAGGGATGCCGGGAAACATTTCCGGATAATTCGTAGCGCGAATCGTATTAGGAATGGTATCACCAATAACGTGAGATCCATATTGAACGTGAGACCCGTAGGGAGGCTCTCCAAACAAATTCCCCAACATTACCAACCCGTAATGCAGAGCACTGTCATTGCGATCCATTTTGAAGGTCACCTCGGTGCTTCCATCCAGACCGGTAAAATCGTCCAGCAGAACCTTATAGCCTGAACCGTTTTCCCAACCGATTCCCGCCGAGAAGAATTTGATATCTATACCTTTGTGTTTTTGCATAGTCGCCCCAAACCCCTGTGATTGTATCTGGACTTCTCCGGGGCGGATCACCGTGTCCTGCGATTTTCCCAACTTCCCACTCACGAAATTGGGCGAGAGAACCTTGTCCAACTCAACGTCTTGAGGAACGCCATCAAGATAAAGGGTCAAATCATAGGGAGGTCTCCACACCTTAAAGGTAGAAACCACCGAGTCCGGAATTTGTAGAGCAATATTGCTGGGATTCCAGATCGTAAAAATCGGATCGGCCACCAAATACAGATCATACTTTCCCGTCGCACCATCCTCTTCCGCAATCAGCGAAAAAATGATTTCGCATTTGAGTTGAGTAATGTGCTTATACGCCAAGAACGGATCGTTCGCTGCCGCGGTCGGAGTAGGTTCTGCGACCAAAAATGGAGTCTCGGACGCGATAAGGTTCCCATCTTCATGAGAGGGAGGAGCAATGAGATACTGAATCTCCCCCCACACATTGAAATCACGCCATAGCTCGAAAAAATTGAACCCGTCCACGCCATTGGTGGTGTATAAGGGCGGAAGTGGATCCCCGAGTTCCGCTTCCAAACTCGCCAAAGGTTGCTGCAGCAAGAGGCTGAGATCCTTCCGAAAACCGCCCGACCGAACATCCGTCACCATCCCGTATGCATGCAGTGTGTAGTCATGAAAAGAAGGCGTGCCATCAAGATCGAGTCCTGGGTTGATGAATCGGTATTGCCCCTCAACGAGGAGACGATCCCACACCGGAGATCCGGGGGCCACCCCAGTCCCCAGAAAAAACTCGTGAGCCGCACGAGGGGCGGACATCAACTGGCCCGAGGCCTCTCTCGGATTTGCTGGTGCATCCAATCGATTACCCAGCTGCGCTTTGATATTCTCATCTCCCACCCACCAGGCATAATCCCCCAGATCCGCGACGGGCTCCAAGCCAGCTTCAACTGCTCCGGAGACCTCTACGTTTCCGTCAAACTCTGCAGGGACGAGAGTCACTAGGGACGAAGCCAAACTGGCTCCATTGGAAACCGTATCGACTTTATCCAGAACGGTCTCACTCCCCGAGAGTAACCAACGACGAAAATTGGGTTGTGGCCGCGCAGTTATGCTGTCGCTCCAAGAATCAAAAACCCCCGTCCAGTGCTTGCGAGCCGAAGTATCTGTGTCCGAAAGGCGCTGGCTCCCCGGAGCACTAATTCGCTGGTCCGGTCCCAATTGCTTCTGCAACTCTCCCAGCCCAATCATAAAGCCGAGCCGGGCATTCTGCTCAGCCTGCAGTCGGTCCATATGATTGGATGCAGTTCTCAATTCTACACTGGAGATACTAGCAACACTGAGGAGCAGCAAGAGAATGAAAGCCATCAAACTCAAGCTAATGACTAATGCAAAACCGGAGCTGCGAGAATCTGTAATTTTTCTTTCCATCATCCTGCTTTGAAGAATCGGTGCGCTTTCCCGATCATCGGAATTCATTGATCGCCCGATAATCAATCCTCCCACTCGTGGAATTTCGGTAAATAAAATTATAGACGCGAACATGACTCTGAAAAGGCCATCGACCGCTACAGAATATTTTGGCGCCCCCTCCCTCGACGGGTTCATACATTCGTAATCCATACCAAGACTTCCCTTCATACTCGGGAGCTTCGACAATCAGCGGCTTGAAGGGGTAAACCACTGAAACGTCGTCATTGAAACGGGCGGCAATAGGAACGTCCAAAGTGTTGAAGAAAAGAGTCGCCCCCCCCTTAAAATTCTCCTCAGAGGCATCGATCGGATATCCTCTCAGTTTCCCGTTTTCTGGAAGAAGTAACACCACTTGATCCACGTTTTCAGATTCAAGAGTAACCTTGGCAACCATACGAAAACCCGACTGAGTGCCTACGTCCTTCGCCCAGAGAAAGAGAACCGATCCGGAGAGAGGGATTGCTTGGCTCAAACCACGTCCTCCGACGACAATCGGACCCTGCGGGCGGACCGTAGTCCCTGCCTGCCCTTCAGCAGAGAGCGGCTCGTCACTGTAATATAGATTCAGAGTATAGCTTTGCTCGGTCAGTAAGATCAGCCGGATATCGGGAGACTCCTGATCCAACACCGTCCCCTCGAAACTGGATTGCGCGCTCGATCCCGCTACGAAAAAGCCACAACTTGAACCAGCGACCATGATCACCGGGAAAATCATCAATCGACGAAGCCTAGCTAAGGAACAAGAGAGTAAACTTCTTAGATTCATAGGCGAGTAAGACAAAAGGGTTGAGAGGACAACTGGGTAGAAGACGAAATCAGAAAGCGGGGAATGATATGAGGCAAGGTCAATGTAATGCATTTCATCGTAAATAAGAGGCCTTCCCGGTCAAGTGAAGAGCCCCAAATTACACCGGAAAAACGACTATGTTATTTCGATAGACCGGTGGCATCCCCGGAAAAGAATCACCTAGCTCTAGAACCAGACCCCGACAAAAACTTGAATATCGAGTAAACCGTTCGACTTCATTCAAACCTATGGACAAACCTCGCGGAACGATTTCGCCCCCACCGGGAAATATCGAGCGGCCCAGTCTAGGATGCTGAAGTCGAAGAAACCGAACAAGGAAGTAGCGTTTCAACTTGGGATCCAAAACACTGCTGCCTACACCCATTGTTTCAAGAACGAGACGGGAATCTCTTCCAGACTCTTCTGGCGATTTCCTCTGCTTCAAACCTAAAGGCTTGGACTATCGACATCGAGATGGGAAATCTGAATATCATCATCTTTACCCTCACTGTGGCTCTGCAATTCAATCAGGCACTCTGTCCCTCCAATATTCTCAAAGGTATTATCCCGGACAGTAAACGAGTAAAATCCCTGCGGTCCCCATATCATGCTGCGTCCGAAGGCAACATGCACACCGTTATGGCGAAGATCGGTAAACTCATTCCCTTCGATGAGCACCCTGCCCCGGTCGCCCCGTCTCAGAGGCGTACCAAAGAGGATTCCCGAATGTGCGATGTGCTGTCCGCAATCGACGATCCGGTTACCACGAACGGTCAACTCGTTCATGGCCCAACCCATGCCGGGTTGGTAAACATACACACCCGAAAGGTAAGTATCCTCAATCTCATTATCCAGTAGCTGAACCTTTCCGGAAATGACTACCAAACCGGCGCCCTCCAAAGTGCCAAGAATTCGGTTTTCGGAAACGGTGACATAATCGCTGTCACGAATGATCGAACCATAGGAATCAATATGGATCGCACTGTCGCGCGTCTCACGAATTTCGTTACGGCTTAGCGAGATCTGGCAGGCCCCTTGCAGACGGATTCCATATTGACCGGAGCCTTCAATCAAACAGTCCACAACGAGTCCCTCATTTACATTATCCAGTTGAATCGCCGGCCCCTCTCCGCCTTCCGTGGAAACATACTGGGCCAGCACGCCACGACATCCGGAGAAATCGAGTAAGGCCCGGTTTCGACGAAGCGGAGCAGTCTCGTCGGTAGTCAGCATCAAACTCTGCACCGCGACATTCTCACAACCGATGAAGCGAAGTCCCTGATGATCCAGACTCTCAAAGATTAGCTTGCTGCCTGGTCCCTCTCCCTGGATCCGAATATTATTTCGTCCTGCAATGCGGATGTGTTGGCGGATCTTCGTAAAGGGGAAAGTGGCATACTCCTCCATCGGCGCAATCCGGTAGATTCCCTCTGGAACGAAGAGCGTCCCCCCTGCCTCGGGGAGCGCGGCCAGCGCGGTCTGAAATGCCTCCGTGTCATTGTGAACCCCATCCCCCAGGGCTCCGTAGTCACGAACATCCACAAACTCTTCTCCGATTCGCTCCAAGATATCAGTCGAAGTCGGCGCATCAAAATCGGTGTAAGCAGTCTCTTCACGCGCAAATGCATAGACATCGAAATACTCGGGATCGAGGTCCTCAACGACAAAGCCAGCTGCTATCTCTTCCCCGGACCCCTCATCGATCGGTGCCTGGGAGACAAGGTTGCCGAGAACAACTGAGTCCTCGAATTTACCTCCGAGCAAAATCGGTTTAGCGTTTTGGACAAATGTATTTCCTTCAAAGAAGATGCTCGAAAAAGCGACTTCATCCGGGGTCTCCCCCTTCAGGAAAACCAATCCCTCCGCCTCAGACAACTCAACCCGGTTTCCCTCCATAGAGGCACCTTCCATGCCCTTCATGCGCAGCCCCATTCCTCCTGGACCATAAATGCGATTCCCCGCCACAGCAGCAGGCCCTCCCGTGAGTTTCAAAGCGGACGAATAGTGAGATTCTGAGTGGTATGGACGAGGATTTCCCGAACGGGCCGCCAAACCAGAGCGCACCAATGTATTGTCAATCACCGTATAATCCCGAAGCAGCCCATAGGAGGCTATACCATTCCCATAAGTTCTCTCGATCCAGTTCCCTTCGACTCGAATCGATTCGCCCGCCATAATAAATCCCCGGCCAAATCCAGGACCAATCAAGGTGTTCTGCAAAAAGCGATACCCATGACTCGGAGTATCCCGATGCTGTTTATAGTAAATCATGGAGGTGTTATCATCCATGGGCTCTTCCATGTAATTGTAGGCGACGGTTGCCTCATCACAGTTGTCCACCTTGACGTTGTCCGCTCGCGTATTCCGGATGTCACAATCAACAACCCAGATGTTTTTCGAAAAGAAAAAGCCGAGACCCAGATCCCCCTGATCCACATAAACATTAATCAATTGAATCTGATCCGTTTTAGCCGTCCGAAAGGAATTTCCCGTTTTCACATCACCACCTCGGCGCTGTCGATTGAACGGCGTCTGCGTAATTGCCAAGTCTCGCAACGAAATATTTTTCCCACCCGTGATCATCATCGCGTTTGAATGGAAGGCGTAATGAGGAAGCGTCTTGGTAAATTCGAATTCGAGAACCGACTCCATCCCTTCTCCGACAAAGTGGATATTCTCCAGTCCTTCCCCTCCTCCCGGATGCCAGATGTTGCCAGGCTTTGATTTCCCATAGGCACGGATCATCGAAGCAGGATTCGACTCATCCATCTCGAAATGATAAGTTCCTTTCGGAATGAAAAGAACGCCGCCCCCTTGCGACTGCAACGCTTCAACGGCCCTCTCAAAATAAGGATTGGCGATCTGCTCACCATCTCCCAAAGCGCCCAAGTCTTTTACGTTTACAACTGGCATACTTGCGTAGTCGATACGCGGCATCTCCTCGAGCCCTGTCCTTTCATAAAAGGAATCCGGAAGATTCTCCACTGCAGCAGCGGAATTCGCCATCCCAGAAACCACAAGGGCTAGAAAAGCAAAGAAATATGTGGGAAGGCCAAGAGTCGATTTTTTGAGAGAAGCCATTACTCGGGGAATTAAGGGTTAAACCAAAAGCCTTAATGAAATGCATTACATCGTCAAACTAAATCTTCCCTTTCACCTCAAGTCTCTCACGACGTGAGGGTATTGATTTCACGCCGATCTAACTCAATCTGGACATTCTATGCATCTCCCTCTCCTATCGAAACTACTGGGGAAATTTTCCAGTCATATCCTGAGTTCGTAGCGCCATGAGAAAAGGTTGGACTCATTTGTAGTCCAAGAAGTTTCCCCCTGAAAGAGAATCTCCGAAGCAAATCTTGACAGGAAGAAGATTCACACCAATGTAACGCATTGCAAAAATATTGAGGAACCGGATGCCTAATCTCAATCCGGGCGAACCATGCAAGCCATAAGGAATGCGCCCCAAATCGATCCTCGGATCGCAGAGCGAGTCGAACACTTTCTCTACCGCGTCCCGGAAGAACACTACGACTTCGAGATCAATCCAAACGACAGACAAAATCTAATCCAACACCCGCCTAAAACGACAACCTTCACTCAATACGCAGCCAACTGAAACAATGGATGATCCAAACCAAGGATCCTGCCCTCAGAACCTTTGAATGCTACCTCAAGAAATGAATGCGCACTATGCACCCATGGTTCTGGGCAAGTTCCATGCCGTGGCAATATTCTTGAACGACATCGCCAGCGCTGAATTCATGGCATGAAACTCCGACCATCAATATAACTCTCATAGACCCTCTCATCCCGAGAAAAAGTCAGAACCAATAACATTCCTTCCCCAATCAAGGCCTCCCTCGAATCTTCCTCTTTCAATTCGACTCAAAACAAACAGCGATCGATGACAACGCATATTCAGTACCCACGCCCAGAGGCTACCGCGCAATCCGTGTTTACCCAAGAGATGGTCGACATGGCAACGGCCCACATTCTCAGCTGGCGACAAGCCGTCGGCAACTTCGGAACTCTTCTCCTCCATGCTTGCTGGGGAGAATCGTCCAGCCTCCAACGGCGTTACCACGGTCAAACCGCTCCAGGAACCTACCCCCGTTTTCAGGGCATGCGCGCTCTTTTTGATTACACTGGAGACGAAACTTGGCGTTGGCAGGCTGACGACATCATCGCCAATATTCTATTCCTTCAAGAGCCTGGCGGAGGCTTTCGGCATGCGGCAAACGAAGGGGAGCCCATCTATTCCTCCGACCCAACCTGCCCCATCCACCAAGGCCTTCCCCTTCTCACTTTGGTTGAATATCTGGACTGGTCCGGCGCCCTCGAAGAGCGGAAGCCAGCAGTGGCCGAAGCCATTGAGAAAAACCTCGGATTTTTGGCCCGCGACTGGTGGAAAAAGGGGAATGTTTGGTCAGGTCCCCTACCCGACGCCGGATTCTGCGGCGTAACCAATCAAGATTTGGTCGTTGTTGCGGCTATGGCGCGCCATGCTCAAATAACCGGTGAGGATCATTTCTACAAAACCTACGGAAAACCGACCCTCGATTTCTTTCTCTCCCCAAGATTTTACCACGAGAATATCGGCCTTTTCGAACGAGGCGACAAACCCAACTTCACCGAGCGCACCGGCTATCATGATCTCGTTATTCGGATGTTGGAGATCACTCATCATGCCACCGGCGATGAGCGATTGCCAGCCGTCCTCGATAATGTGTGTAATCACCTCTTCGATGCAGTTTTCACCGATTCGGAGGGTTGGACCTATTTCGGCTGGGGCGCTGAAACCGACCCTGACGACAAGAGCTACGTAAAGTCATGGACCCGTAACCCTCAGGTGATGACGGAAACTCCTAAACTCCTTCTTTGTCTCAAAGATCATTTGAGGCGAAATCCAAATCCTGACCAGCAAAAGACCTTCGACAAAATCGAACAGACTATGGCCGCCTATGTTTTCTCTGACGGCTCGATTCCCCTCACCCTCAATGGAGACGACGACCTCTTCAAAGTAACCAGCACTCCGCTTCAAATCTGGAGCTACGCAATCCAGTATCTCGGCAAAAAACTGAAGAGCCCAAAGAGAACCCAGATCCCATGCATTCATCGCTCAACAGGTCGCGTTTCCTGGAGATGCAATCAAGACCTCTGGACCATCGAGGTCGATGGCGTCCGACAGTTTGGAGGTCTGAAATCCAATCCATCTGCCGTGGTCATCGGACCGGAGGAAACGCTCGCTGGAGCCGACTTTGATCGACTTGCGGAACCGAGTGTCATCGAAAAAATTTGACCCATTTCCACCTTCAGATCTCCGATCAGTCTAGATCGGGACGATGGAATCCACCCGCCCGCTACACCTCAAGAGTCCGTTGGACTTCATTCGCAATAGAATCGCGGCGAGAGAATCTATTAACCCCATCGCACAATCCTATTCTCTCAGACCAAACCATGTTCCGAAGATCCCAGAGTCAACAACCTCCCACCCAGCTACGCCGAATGTTTTTTAGATCGCCCAGATTTCAATATCTTCAAGCGAGTTAGCCTGCAGTATGGTCGCCGAATACTCCTCTAGCGTCTCCTGCGAAGTCCAAAACAACTAAAAAGAGCGAGTAGAGAGATAGTCATCGAGGAGGACGACATTTCCGGAATCGAGGAGGTAATCACGATATTATCGTAGGCTTGGAAAGCGTTCCCTTTGATTTGGATTTTGGAAAAAGAATTGAAAGTGGAGTCAGTTACGGATCCTAAAACGCTACCATCTACCGATATCGTAATCGTGCTCGTCGCCGAATCCCATGATGCTTCAAACAAGGCCATCCCCTCGCCTCCATCAACAGTTGCCTTGTGCCCCGAATTTAGTTCCAGGGTCAACGAGTCCAACACTGAGCTGTCATTCCAACTTTCGACGGCCCCTGTCTGCTTCTCTATGGTCACGAAGCCTTTACCTCCATAGCTCGTTTCGGACCCCGAATTCCACGTAAATGCGTATCCTCCCGTACCCGCATCATTCAGCATCGCAAACCAAGTATACCTTTGATAGCTCGTGTGGATCACATTATAAGAAACCGTCCAGTCTTGAGTCAGTGTGGTTCCTATATCATGCTCAACAATCACATTGCTGAGTGAAAGATACGGCTGGTCGGGATCGACCCCAGCATTCGTCCCCAAATTGACAGGATTCCCACCCGCAGACGTGACAATGGGATAGGCAGCCCTCAGGGCGTCATTGTTGGCGTAATCAAAGGTATCTTCAAATACTGTACCCGCCTGCAAAGCGCTAGTAGCCAAAAAGGCAGTCAGAAGAAATGGGGTATATCGTCCCGATCGGTTGAGTCGTGTCATAGGGGTAATCTCCTTTTTTGGATTAGATTCGAAAAACGAACGTAGCAAAACTCCAGCTAAGCGATGCGTCAATCCAAAATGTAATGCATTTCATAAAATAGGCAAAGATCTCGGTATTCATCCATTCAGAAACTCGTGATGGCAATGATCTGCCGAAGATTCGATAGAGAAAAATAAAACTGTGCTTGAGGCAGAGAATCGGGCAACAGATCGATTTCCGCCGACCTCACCTATCCGGCGTCGGCAAATCTGGATCGGCTCGCATCCACTAGAGAGATCCACTGGAAGGCAATTCAGCCAAACTACGCCATGAGCTCTATTTTTTCCTCAACTACAGCATCCAGAGGGGGTCGGCTGGAGAGATATCTCTCCGCCTCATCCACCGCAAAATCTCCCATTCGATAGCACTCGTTTCCGATCGACCCAGCTATGTGAGAAGTCAAAAAGACGTTGGGTAGCCGAGCAAACGGAGAAGCGTTCAAATTCTCTTCTTCCGTCAGAACATCGAGAACAGCGAAGAGATCCGGTCGATCTTTGACCACATCATAAACCTCTGACTCAGCCAAAAGCCCCCCTCGCGCCGTATTGATCAAGACTCCACCTTCCGGCATCTGTCGAACCAACTCCCCGGTAATCATTCCCACGGTGCTCGGGAGTAATGGGGCGTGCAGGCTCACTACTTTCGATGAGCGAAAGATCTCTCGCAAGCTATTGACCCGCTGCACCCCAAATTCGTCAAAAATGGCCGACGGAGCATAGGGATCATACCCGAGGACATCGAGATTCATAGAGAACAGCCTTTTGCAAACAAGTTGCCCAATCGCTCCCAACGAGACGATCCCTACGGTCGATCCGTGATACACTCCCGGACTCAGATCTCGGTTCACGGTTTCTCGATTGCTACGAATGGCGCGATTGTCGAGCCACGCTCGCTTAAGAGCAAAGACGACCGATGCTACCGTATAATCGGCAACCGGAATCGCATTGGCCCGGAAAGAGCTCGTCAAGAGAATCGAACGCTTCCAAAAGGACTCCGTCACAAAATACCGAACCGAACCCGCGCCATAAAAAAGGGCTTTTAGATTCGGCAGAGCATCGAGAAGCTCCTCATCCATTTTCGGACAGCCCCATCCGGAAAAAACGATTTCCACTTCGGAAAATGATCCTGGGGAGGCAAGGATCTCTTCTCGGCCATAAACCAACCCGTCGCTCTCCGTTAAAGTATGAATGCGATCACGGGCTTCCCGCCGGTAAATGAGGTCGCATGCCTTTTGATCCAGGAGATATATCGAGCGAGGCGCCATTATTGGAAAACTACTGAAGAAAGGAGATTCTGATACCGCAAAATGAAATGCATTACATAAAAAGGCCGCAACGACAAAATGAACGAAATCTGAATCTTCCGAATTTTGGCCTTTAGATTTTCTTCAACTCAGTCATTCGAGCGACTGATTCCCGATGAATTACGGAACCTTGAACCGTTTGGCCAAACCCCTCGCCTGAAATTTCTCCTCCATCCTCTCCCGAGCGGCTCTTCTTCATCAGTTTCAGAAGAGTCTCTGCACTTTTGCGGGCGACCTCCCGATATCCGGTATCCACCGTAGTCAAACGTGGAGTGAGCACTTCACCATACCGATAGTTCCCAAAACCCATCACGGAAATGTCTTCCGGAACCGACAACCCGCATTCACGAATTGCTCTCATCGCTCCGGCGGCAACATCATCCGTAATCCCGACAATTGCAGAAGGGCGACGTCCAGACTCAAGGACCCGCTTCATGGACTCGTAGCCACTCTTCATATCCCACAAGGAAGCAACGAAGCGTTCTTTCACATTATCAATTCCATACTCTTGCATGAGGCGCCCCCAATCCCCAAACAGGCTATTCCCCCAACTCGCTTCGGGACCGGCGAGGATGAGGATGTCCCGATGCCCCATTTCTTCCACGAGATAGAGAAGAGCCTTACGACTGACCGCTTCGTCATCCAAGTGCACATGAGGAGCTTTCACACTTTCGCCGTACGCACTCAACAGGACGAAAGGGGTCCCATGCTCCCGAAGCTCCCAGAAATGCTTTTCTCCCGCATTATAATTCACAGTCGAGACAATCATCCCGGAAACCCGGTATTCGACGGCATTGTGTAGGCACTCGATCTCCCTCTCGATATCCTGGTCCGTATTGTAGAGAACCGTCGAATAACCATTGCTGAACAAGTGGGCCTGGATCTCAGAAATCAAACGAGAAGTCGACTCCGCCTCGCTGTTCCCGATGACAATCGCAACCAGGCGAATTTTTCCCTGAATCACACCGTGAACCAGTTGATTGGGTCGATACTGCAATCGATTCGCCAAATCCATGATGCGCTGACGTGTCTTAACATCAACCACATCCTGATTCCGCAGAGCTCTGGAAACCGTTGCAGTCGACACACCGGCCAAATCTGCAATTTGTTTCATCGATACGATCTTTCCCGCCATCACCACAGGAAATATAGCCGATCCACTATCTTCAACACTGATTTTACAAATTTGCTTTGGACATCGGATAAAACCTGAAATAGACCTTATCTTGCAATGCATTTCAATCGAATTTTACCATCCAATCGAAAACTAAAGCCCAAGACAGAAGAATGCCTACCACCGCCAATTCCACCCTCAATGTAATCTACATCCATACCCACGACATGGGTCGATACATTGCCCCCTACGGCTTTCCTGTTCCCACACCAAATCTCCAGGATTTCACCCGGGAATCGACTCTTTTCCGCCAGGCTTATTGCTGCGCCCCCACCTGTTCTCCGAGTCGGGCGGCGCTCCTCACTGGACAGACGGCGCATGAATCGGGCATGTGGGGCCTAGCTCACCTTGGGTTCACACTCGAACATCCCGAACGGCACCTAGCCGCGTTTCTCCGTGAAAAAGGTTTCGAAACGGTTCTCTGCGGCATTCAGCACGAATTCAGCGATGAGGCTGAAAAACCGTACGATTTCATCTACGCCGAACAATAAACGTTCTAGCCGAGCCGAGGAACGAGGCTCGGACTTGAACGATGGTTGGACAAGCCGCTGAGCGCCTTTGGTCTACGGTCGGCTTATGCGTTTTCTATCAGGCTCGTTTTTGCCTGACCGTTTTTTCCGGGCCGGAGATGACGGTTGGTTTTGGGTAGGTTTTCGAGAGATCGAGCTGACCCGGGGTAGTGGCGAAGGGCGTCCGATCGGTTTTTCGGGTCCTTATCTGTCGTATTTTTGGGATGGGCACAAAGTAGCTGGGGCTCCGGCGGGGCATCGACGGAGATCAACGGGGTGCGGCTGGTCATGGAAGAGTTCATGCGGCCACGGCGTGGAAGAAGTGTTCGTTACGATGGGCTGGAGGGGCCCGGGGCATCTTTTTGATTTTGCGCATGGGGCATCCGCAGCGCGGGCAGGCGATCTCCCGTCCATGGACCGGTGTGGATTCCGGGGGTGGTTGGAGTTTGGCATCGAGCAGGAGCTGAAGCCATAGCAGGTTGGAGTTTGGCATCGAGCAGGAGCTGAAGCCATAGCAGGCGGGGCTTGCCCCGTGCGTGGAGGAATCCGCGGTAGCGGATGCGGTGGAAGCGCTCGGGCAAGGCGTGGAGGAGGAACCTGCGGACGAACTCGACTCCGTTCATGACCCGGGGTTCGAAGGATCCGGTATCGCGGTTTTTGATACGGATACGGACGCGGTTTCCCTCGAGGGCGAGGATACGATGATCGGAGATGACGCTGCGACGGATGTATTGCCCGAGGATGGCGGTTGGTTTTGGGGAGGTTTTCGAGAGATCGAGCTGACCCGGGGTAGTGGCGAAGGGCGTCCGATCGGTTTTTCGGATCCATTTCTGTCGTATTCATGGGGTGGGCACAGAGGAACCGGGCTCCGGCGGGGCATCGACGGAGATCAACGGGGTGCGGCTGGTCATGAAAGAGTTCATGCGGCCACGGCGTGGAAGAAGTGTTCGTTACGATGGGCTGGAGGGGCCCGGGGCATCTTTTTGATTTTGCGCATGGGGCCTCCGCAGCGCGGGCAGGCGATCTCCCGTCCATGGACCGGTGTGGATTCCGGGGGTGGTTGGAGTTTGGCATCGAGCAGGAGCTGAAGCCATAGCAGGCGGGGCTTGCCCCGTGCGTGGAGGAATCCGCGGTAGCGGATGCGGTGGAAGCGATCGGGCAAGGCGTGGAGGAGGAAGCGGCGGACGAACTCGACTCCGTCGAGGGTCCGGGTTTCGAAGGATACCGTATCGCGGTTTTTGATACGGATACGGACGCGGTTTCCCTCGAGGGCGAGGATACGATGATCGGAGATGACGCTGCGACGGATGTATTGCCCGAGATACTTGACGGCGTTCTCGCCGTTTCCGGCCCGGTCGACATCGGCGTTCCAGTCGGTTTTGGCGAGCTTCCAGAACAGTTCGTCTCGGATCGGCCCGTGGTCCCGGAGGGCGTTCGTCAAAAGGGTGCGCAAGCGGATGGCCAGTGGCTGGGCGTGGATAAGGAACTTCGGACTCTTCGGATGCTTGAGCTTCCAGCGCTCATCCAGACCAACGGCCGGGACGACGTAGTGGACGTGGGGATGGAAACGCATGTCCTGGGTCCAGCTCTGGTAGACCCCGAAGAAGCCGGCATGATCGAAGCGGCATCCGCGTGCGGGGTCGGCGAGGAGCTCGTTCAGAGCCCGGGCGCTGCAACCCATCAGCAGCTCCATAGCCTGCCGGTTGCCCAGCATCACGGACCGTAACTCCGAGGGCACCGTGAAGGTGACGAGGTAGTATGGAACTGGCAGGAGCTTGCCGAGTTGCTTGCGAACCCACTCTTGGGTATCGGCGGCTCCGCAGCGCGGGCAGAGCCGATGATTGCAACTGTGGAAGGCGTGGTGCTCGTGGCCGCATCCACAGGCATAGCGATGGCCTCCCAGAGCCGGGGTGCGGCACTGGAGGATGGCCTGCAAGGCCTTGCGCTGTTCCAGCCTCATGCGCGAGCCGTATCGCTCCCAGTAGGCCGGAGCGAAGCGCTCGATCACTCTGGCCACGGTAAGCGGGCGTGACTCGCCCTCCCGCGGGCAGCGCAGCTGCCCGATTCCGGACACTCTTAGCGGCGCAGGATCGGCTTGACCAGGGCGTCCACGTAGCCGATGGCCTCGATGTGATTGATCGGAGTGAGGTGGGTGTAGACGGTGGTCGTCTCGATGTGGGCGTGGCCGAGGTAGGATTGCAGTTGGTGCAGCGGCACCCCGGCAGCGGCCAGATGAGTCGCGAAGCTGTGTCGCAGGTTATGACAGGTGACCGCTTTGGTCACCCGCTCGGCCCGGGCCGCGGCCAACAGGCGCGTGCGCAAACTGTGCGGGTCTCCCGATTCACTACGTTCATTCCCCTACGGCGGGACTGTGAGCATCGGCTCGTCGGCCCGGTGCATGCG